>JAKFXV010000324.1 GCA_021731205.1 Nocardioides sp.
TCCAAGCCGGGGATCGTACTCATCGCTCGGCAACTCTACGCGGCTGCGCCCCCGCTCAGGTTTCGCCCCGCATCGAGAACGACCGCAGCCTGAGGCCGGTGAACCACACCCCGGCGAGCATCACGACGGCGGCCGCCGAGACGGCGTACGCGATGCCGACGCCGACGGTGAGGACCACCTCCGCCTCAACGCTCGCGGCCGCCTGGCGGCTCCATGCGCCGATGCTGACCCAGCGCACGCCGACCAGCAGGTTGCCGAGCAGGCCCTCCCAGAAGAACACGAACAGCAGGCCGGCGACGACCGCGTGGCGGGTCAGCGCGGCGAGGGCCAAGAACAGCCCGGTGTATGCCGCGCTGGCCAGCACCCCGGCCGCGAACCACGCGAGCGACAGATCAGTGCTGCCCGGTGAGATCACCAGGCCGAGCAGGGGCAGCGGCACGGCGCCGAACAGCACCGTCGCACCGAGGGCGACGACGAACTTGCTGGCCGCAACGACGCGGCGGCTGACCGGTTTGGCGAGCAGATAGACGATCGAGCCGTCATCGATCTCCGGGCCGAGCACGGAGGACGTGGCCAGCAGCGCCACCAACGGCAACGCGATCCCGAGTCCGAGACCGGCCACGACCTCGTCGTACCCGACGTCGGGGCCGGCCAGCGCTCGGATGGTGACCGCGAGTGCGGCCAACGCGAGCGGGAGCACGAGGAGTAACAAGAACCGCTTGCGGCCCAGCAGCGCCTGCGCCGACAGTTGGATGATCACGAGGTTCATGGGCCCACCAGGTAGGAGAAGACACTTTCGAGGGACTCGTCGGTCGGCGCCACCTCGGTGAGCCGGATTCCGCCTGCCCGGGCCGCCCGCGGCAAACTGACCGCGAACGCTCCGAAGTCGCTCACCTCGACGTCGACCCCGCCGGCGGGTCGGAGCGCGACGGCGCGCACGGCGGGCTCACCCATCAATGCTGCAGCCAGGGCCCGGTCGTCACTGCTGACTACGACGAAGCGATCCGGGCGATCGGTCATCAACCGCCGGATCGCCCCGAAGTCGCCCGAGGCCGCGTGCCGCCCCGACACCATCACCTCGATGTGACGGGCGACCTGTTCGACCTCCTCAAGGATGTGGGAGCTGAACAGCACCGTGCGCCCCTCCGCCCCCATCCGCTGTAGCACCGTCATCAGCTGGACCCGCTGGCGCGGGTCGACGCCGTTGAAAGGCTCGTCGAGCAGGAGCACTCCGGGGTCGTGGACCAACGCCGCAGCGATCTTGATCCGCTGCCGCATGCCCTTGGAGTAGGTGCCGATCCGCCGCCCAGCGGCATCACTGAGCTCGACCATGCCGATCGCTCGTTCGGCCGCTGCGTGGGGGTCGCCGAGCTGGTGCAAAGAAGCGTTCGCCCGCACGAACTGGCGGCCGGTGAGGTAGCCGAAGCTCACCTCGCGCTCGGGGACCAGGCCGATCTGCCGGTAGATCTCGGTGTTCTGCCAGATCGGCACGCCGTCCAGCGTGGCGGTCCCGGCCGAAGGGGCCAAGAACCCCGACATCATCGCGATCAGGGTCGACTTGCCGGCGCCGTTGGGCCCCAGCAGTCCCGTCACACCCGGGCCGACCGACATCGTGATGTCGTTGACGGCGACCACGTTGCCGTACCACCGCGACGCGCTGTGCAACTCGAGACGGCTCATCGCGCGGCCGCCCGCCGATAGCGCCACACGAGCAGACCGATGCCGCCGAGGACGACCAGGAGTGCCACGGCGACGTAGAGCGCCTGCATCGGGGCGCCTGAAGGAGGTGTGATGGCGTCGATGGAGGAGTCAAGAACGCCCGCCGCTATCCCGCGATACAGCGAGTACGGCGCCAGCAGGCCGGCGTACTCGCCGACGCGGTCGGAGGCTTCGTCGTACGCAATCGCCTGGACGGCGGCGATCATGCCGTAGCCGAAGAGCAGCACCGCGATGCTCGCGACCACGCCGAAGCCGCGGCGTGTCGACCACGCGCTGATCACACCGGTCACACTCGCGAGCATGCCCGCCAGCAGCACGGCGGCGAGGACGGCCCAGCCGGCCTCGGTGAGCTGGTCCACGACGTCGGCCTCCGACAGCAGAGCGCCGAGGAGCAGCACGACGATCGGAGTGACGAGGAAGATCAACAGGGCCACCGTCAGCGAACACCACCGCATCAACGCGTAGGTCGCCGAGCGCAGCGGGCGGGCGAGGTAGAGCACGATCGAGCCGTGCCTCAGGTCGCGAGAGAACAGGATCGGCGCCTGCGCCGCGGCGAAGACGCTCAGCAACATCTGCGTCTGGCCGGCGTACGCGGCGTACCCGATGGGGAGCTCGTCGAGGTTGGTGAACACCATCACCGCCACGAGGATCAAGGCCGGCAACAAGTTGAGGCCGAGCAGGATGAACGGCAGCAGTTTGGACTTGCCCGATCGGCCCAGCCCGAACGCATTGCGCAGGCCTGTGACGAACAATGCGAGGGCGATCCGGCCCTCCGCCTGACGGATCCCGGCGTAAGGCCGGTAGCCGAGATCGTGGATCACCCCGCTGCGGGACTCAGGCGTCATGGGAGAGCTCCCCCTCAACAGCCGCGAGCGAGGGTGTGTCGAGATTGAAGACGTCCTCGATGCGGTGGTGGTCGGCCTGGATTCGGACCAGCCCGACCTCGGCGTCGCAGGCGGCGTCACGGATCACGTCGTAGACGCGATCCCCCACGCCTGGTGGTGGTTCGATCGCCAGCAACTGACCTCGCGGGATGCTATCCAGGCCGGCGGCTCGCAGTGCCTCGGCCATCCGGGCGGTGGGGTGAGTGTCGCCGATCACCTCGATGAGCAAGGTGCCGGTGTCCACCATGAAATCGGTCGTCGCGGAGGCGCGCAGCAGTCGGCCCCCGTCGAGGACCACCACGTGATCGCTCACCCGCTCGAGCTCTCCCAACAGGTGGGAGGTCACCAAGACCGCAATGCCGAAGTCGTGCCCGATCCGGCGTACGAGAGCAAGCATGTCGTCACGGGCGGCCGGATCCAGTCCGTTGGTGGGCTCATCGAGCATCACCAGGCGGGGATCGTGAACCAGTGCTTGGGCAAGCTTGGCGCGCTGCTTCATGCCGGTGGAGTAGCCACCCATCGGGCGATAGCGCTCCTCGGCGAGCCCGACGTGCCGCAAGACGTCGGCCGTGCGTTCGCGCGCCGCCGTGCGGGGCAGGCCGGACATCTGGGCCAGGTGCACGATGAAGTCGCTCGCGCTCACGTCCGGAGGCAGGCAGTCGTGCTCGGGCATGTAGCCCACCGCGCGCCGAATGGCCTCGCCCTCGGTCGTGGGATCGTGGCCCAGAACTCGTGCCCGCCCAGATGTCGGCTCGAGGAGACCCAGCAGGATCTTGATCAGCGTCGACTTGCCTGCGCCGTTCGCGCCCACCAACCCGGTGACTCCGCCGCCCAGACTCACATCCAGACTGTCGAGCGCGACAACGCTGCCGTACCTCTTGGTGAGGCCACCGGTGCGCACCACGACGTCGGATCCCTGGACCTCATGCGGCACAGTCGCTGAGATCGGTTCGCTATGCATGGCTTCGACTCTAGGCCCCACTTCCATGGGCCGGATCCTGGCTCGTCCCCGAGCGGTCCCTGAGATCGTCTGGCCTGAGATCTGGTAGCTAGGCTGATCGGCATGGAGACCTTGGAGAACGTCGTACTCGTCGTGCACTTCCTTGGCTGGGCCGCACTCTTCGGCGGACTGGTGGTTCAGATCCGCTCAGCGGAGAAGGCGATCACACCGGCGATCCGGGATGGGATCGGCACCGCCGTAGCGGCCGGCATCGCGCTCGTCGGCTTCCTCGAGGCGGGCGACGACACGGTCAACCACACCAAGGTCGGCGTGAAGTTGACGGTCGGGCTGGTCATCTTGGTGTTGGTGATGGCCAACGCTCGCAAACGCCAGATCCCCGAGGGCCTGTTCTGGGCGATCCTCGCGCTCACCGTGACCAACGTCGGCGTGGCCGTGGTGTGGTGAGGGTCAGAGTAGGCGGCGGTCGGAGGCCCAGCGAGTGAGTTCGTGCCGGGAGGAGAGCTGCAGCTTGCGCAGCACACTCGACATGTGGGTCTCGACCGTCTTGATGGAGATGAACAGCTCCTTGGCCACCTCCTTGTAGGCGTAGCCACGCGCGATCAGCCGCATCACCTCGCGCTCGCGCTCGGTGAGCCGGTCCAAGTCCTCGTCCACCGCGGCGACCTCGATCGACCCGGCGAACGCGTCGAGCACGAAGCCTGCGAGGCGCGGCGAGAAGACGGCATCTCCTTCGCTGACCCGGACGATCGCGGCCACCAGCTCAGTGCCCGTGATCGTCTTCGTGACATAGCCGCGGGCCCCGCCTCGGATCGTGCCGATGACGTCCTCCGCCGCATCGCTCACGCTCAGCGCCAGGAATCGGGTCGCGGGGGCCTGGCTGCGCCGCATCACCTCGACCCCGCCGCCCCCGGGTAGATGCACGTCGAGGAGGACGACGTCGGGTAGGTGCCGATCGACCGCGGCGACACCTTCGGCGACATCGGCCGCCTCGGCGAGCACGCGCACGGCGACGGGCGCCGCCTTGTCTGCCTCGACGAGCTCCGCTCGCACCCCCCGACGGAACATCGCATGGTCGTCGACCAGCACCACGGTGATCTCGGGCCTAGCCATGGTTGTCTCCTTCGGTTCGGGGCATGTGGAGTCGAATCTCGGTGCCTTCGCCAACGGCGGAGCGCACGTCGGCCGACCCGCCGTGGCGCTCCATCCGGCCGATGATGCTGTTGCGCACGCCCAACCGGTCCTCGGCCACCGTCGCCAGGTCGAACCCGGTGCCCCGGTCGCGGACGAATACGTCGACCGCTGCGTCGGTGACCTCCGCGTAGACGTCGATCCGGCCCGTCCCCGCGTGCTTTGCGGCGTTCGTGACGGCCTCACCCACGGCCCGGAGCAACGGCTGCAGTGCCTCGCCGACCGGGCAGTCACCTACGGAGACCACGTCGACACTCACGTCGTGGTTGTCCTCGAGCTCGGCAGCCAGGGTTCGCAACGACGCCGCGAAGGTGCCCTCGCCGACCGCGTCGCCTTGATAGAGCCACGACCGGAGATCGCGCTCTTGCGAGCGGGCCAGTCTCGCCACGATCGACGCGTCGTGCGCGTTCTTCTGGATCAGCGCCAGGGTCTGCAGCAC
>JAKFXV010000164.1 GCA_021731205.1 Nocardioides sp.
GGGTACTGCGTTCCCGAACGCACCCTGGCGGCCGAGCCCCGGCGGGCCACGGGCTATTGCGTTCTCGAGAACGACTTCGTCGGGTTCGCTCTCGGGCCGCAGCAGAGCCTGGAGGTGACTGCGGCCCACGAGTTCTTCCACACGATTCAGTTCCGCTACGACTACCTCGAAGATCCGTGGATCAAGGAAGCCACCGCCACCTGGGTCGAGGAGCGTTTCGCCAACGACATCAACGACAACCGGAGCTACCTGCGCTACAGCCAGCTGCGCAAGCCGCGCACCCCCTTGGACACGTTCGGTGGCGGGGCGCAGTACGGCAACTGGCTGTTCTTCGAACGACTCACGAAGAAGTACGGCGTCGGTGCGGTCCGGGCGATCTGGAACCGACTCGACGCCGGGTCGGGGTCGCCCGACCGGTACTCCATCGACGGAATCGCCCGCTATCTCGACGCCCAGGGTTCCTCGCTGCCGGCGTTCTATGCCACCTTCGCGTCCGGGAACCTGACCCCGGGGCGCGCCTACCCTGAGGGCGCGGCCTATCCCCCGAGCCCGCTACGGGACTCATTCCGGCTCAAACCGCGCCGGATGTCTGTGCGGCCTCAGCAGGTGCGCCTGGACCACCTGAGCAGCGCGAGCTACCGGTTCCAGCGAGCCGCATCGCTGCGCGGCGTGAGCCGGCTTCGGATCGACATCGACGCACCCAACCGTGCCGCAGATCCCCGGGCGATCGCTCACGTGCACTTCAAGAGCGGCAAGACTACGAAGAAGTCGATCCGGCTGAACAAGTCGGGAGCAGGTCGCACCCGCGTGAAGTTCACCGGCAAGGTCACCAAGGTGACCGTGACCCTGGTCAACGCCTCGACGCGCTACTCGTGCGAGCAGGGCAAGTTCTCGTGCAGCGGTCGCCCACTCGACGACTCAGCGAGATTCCTGCTCGGCGTCACTGCGCTGCGCTGAGGGCGGCGATGATCGCCGGCCGGATCTCGGCGGCGGCGATCACCCGGTCGACCGATCCCATGGCCACGGCCCGGTGAATGTCGTGCACCGAGTCGAACTCGCCGGCGACCTCGCCGATCTTCTCCGCGCGCACCGCGGCCCGCAGATCGGCCAGCGCCACGATCAACTCACTGCGGTCGGCCGCCTTGCTGGACGCGATCCGGGCCTCCAGCTGACGGACCCGGTCATCGGCCGAGGTGCGCTTCTCGACGTCCCCGGCGAACACCACGGCCGCAGCGGGCGCTCCACCGATCACCGAGGCGAAGGACCCTTCGACGGCGAGCACCACCATGCGCGGGTTGAGGGTCTTGGAGAACACGACGAAGGCTCCGCCGTGGTAGCGCGAGATGACCAAGAACACGATCGGGCCCGCGAAGTTGACGATGGCGCGGCCGATCTCGGCGCCGTACTCGAGTTGGAGCTTGCGCATCGACTCCGGTGAGCCGTCGAAGCCCGACAGGTTGGCCAGCACCACCAGCGGCCGGTTGCCGCTCGCGGCGTTGACGGCCCGGGCGACCTTCTTCGACGACCTCGGGAAGAGCGTTCCGGCGGTGTAGGTGTCCGGGCCGTCGGTCGGCGGGAAGCCGCGCCGGACCACCGGGCGTGACTCGATGCCGATCAGGCACACCGAGTGGCCGCCGATCCGTGTGTCGCAGACCACCGCCGTGTCGGCATCGGCCATGCCGGCCCAGCGCTCCAAGGGCTCGTCGTCGGCATCGGCCACCGCTCGCATCACCGTGCGGATGTCGAAGGGCTTCTTGCGATCCGGGTTGGCGGTCGCCGAGAAGATGTCCCCGACGGTGGTGAAGTCGCTGCCCTCGATGACATGGGGGTACTCCGTCACGTCACGGTCGATCGGATCGGTGCTGGTCGCCGGACGCGGACCGCTCTCGCCGGGCACGACGTAGGTGCGGTCGTAGTAGGCCATCAGCACCTCGAACGCCCCCGCCAGGTCCGGGGCCCAGTACTGCGCCTGGCCGTTGGGACCCATCACTCGGTCGTAGCCGCCGATCCCGAAGTTGTCTTCGGCCGAGACCCCTCCGGAGAAGTCGAGCGACTGCTTGCCGGTCAGCACCATGGCGCTGTCCGGCGTCATCACCAAGATGCCCTTGGTGTGCATCAGCATCGTGGCCTCGGCGTTCCAGTAGGGCTGGGCACCCACGTTGATCCCCGCGACGACGATGTTGATCTCGCCCCCGGCCTGGGTGAACTCGATGATGCGGCGCAGCGCGGCGCCCACCCAGTCCATGTTCTCGGTCCCCGAGTCCATCGAGATGCGGGCACCGGCAGAGAGCGCGAACCACTCCACGGGCACCTGCATCCGTTCGGCGAGGTCGAGGGCAGCGATGATCCTGGCGCACTCCGGCTCGGCGACGGCCCCCAACGACTTGGTCGGGTCACCGCACAGGACGACCCGCGTCATGCCTTCGGGATGTCGCTGTGTCGGTGTGGTCGCGACCGCGACGAGGATCCCGGCCGAGTTGAGCCCCGGCGCCCGGTCGACGGGCACCAGCACCCGCCGTCCGTCCGGGCCTTCCTCGAGGTCGTGCTCGACCATGCTCCCGCCCGGGCCGGCCAACACGCCCGCGAGCTCGTAGGGATAGACCAGCCCGCGCCGGCGCGCCCGCAGCACCTTGCCGGCGTACTCGTCGAGGGGCTTGAGGGGCTCGGTGGGCGGAGGAACGACTTCGGCGACCACGCCGGCTCCCGGGCGGGAGTGGAACCTGATGGCGATCGGGATGATCGCGCCGTTCGGTCCGGCGACCCGACCCTGGGCGAGGACTTCCTCGATGCCGGCCCCCTCGCTCAGCGGCGTGATCTTGCGCTGCAGTGCGGTCAACTGATCAAGGTCGGCCTCGACCAGTGGCCAGACCTGCACCCAGACGTGGTTCATGTCCAGGTTGCGACCCTCGGTGCCTCGCGTGGTCCGGGCGCGGCGGATCGCCTCCAAGCAGTTCTCCACCGCACGCTCGGCGTGCGGCAGGCCCAGCACGGTGCCGTCCGCGTCCCGCACGACCGCCAGTTGGCGCACCTGCGCCACGGCCACGAGGCGGCGGTCATTGGGGTTGGACCGAGCCACGCACTCGTAGAGCAGCACGTCGTCGGGCGCCTCGATGCGCGTGACGTCGAAGTCGCGGAGCCGCCACAGGTTCAGTCGGCGGCCGACCATCGGGTGCACACCGCGCACGCGGGCATCCTCGGTGAGGTGGCCGTCGAGCCAGCGGTAGGTGAAGTACACGACGGGTCGGCCCGACCCGGCGACAACAGCCACGGCCACCCGTCGTACGTCGCGCGCCCACGGCAGCACCGCGAGTTGGCTGCGCAACTGGGCAGAGGCCAGCTCGGAGTCGACCGGCGCCGCTGGCCACGACAGGTAGATCTCGACCACGGCCTCGGACTCGGCGTCGCGTTGCGCCACGTGCTCGAGCAGGGTCGCACTGAGCTGCCCCGCAGGCTCGTCCAACTCCTCGTAGCGGCCCAGAGTCGCCACCACCCGAGTGGGTCGGTCGTCGATCACGTAGTCCGCGCTGGCGACCGTGCGACCGCCTGCTTGAGTCGATCGCAACCCGTGCAGATCGAACTCGAGGTAGTGCCGCTTGACCATCACTTCGAGCAGCGGCTCGTAGGCCGGGAGGCTCCCATCGGGAGCCTGGTCGAGGCGTTCGGCGAGGAAGTCGACGATCTGCTCGGGGATGGACGCCATCGCGTCGATCCGGTCGGAGTAGTCGGTCGCGGCCGGATCGGCCGCCAGCGCGGCGACCTCCTCGTGCACTCCGGCGAGCACCTCAGCGCGTTCCCGATCGACCTGCGGCTGGTCGAACCAGCGGAAGCGGATGCTGCGTGCCAGGTCGCCGACGACCGGGAAACGGAGCTGAGTAGCCCGCACCAGACGCTCCAGCTCGGCTCGCGCTCGCGCGGCGAGGTCTCCGTCCGGAGCCGGCTCCGAGCGCCACCGTTCGAGCAGGGTGGTCACGACGTGCACGTCCGGGACGCTGCGTTGTTGGGCCAAGAAGATCCGGAACACCGCCTCCTCGAGGGCGGGGGTCCGATCCAGCGAGGTGACGCCGTAGTGGGCGAGCACCACCGACAGGCGGTCGCGGAACTGTTCGGGAAGGCCTCCACGCTCGATGTCCAGGCTCTGGAGGTAGGTGTGGAAGTGCTCGCGTGAACTGTGCACCCGCAGCTCGGTGCGCAGCTCCTCTCCGGCCGGACGGTTGCGACTCAGCTCGGCCAGGTCGGCGAACAGCCCCAGCAGGGCGATCTCGCCGGGGACCATGTCCACCCCCGCGGCCCGGAGCTCGTCTCGGGCCTCCAGGTAGTTCGTCAGCACGGTGCGTTCGGAACGCCGGTCGATGTCAAAGCCCATCAGCAGCGCACTCAACCCGGCCAGGGCCCGCTCGGCGCGTTCGCGCGCGTCCGGGACCTCGGTCTCCTCGGGCAGATCGAGTCCCGGGCCGCTCCCCGCGGACGTGTCGGTGTCGACCGAGCCTTCTTCCGCGGTCGGCTCGATGCGCACCAACGGCGCGCCGGTCTCGACCTGACTCCCGGTCATCACCAGGAGCTCTTTGACGCGTCCCGCGAACGGAGCCGCGATCACGGTCTCCATCTTCATGGACTCCAGCACCAACACCGGTGCCCCCGCGGCAACCTCGGCGCCGACCTCGACCGGCGTCGCTACGACGAGCGCCGGTGCGGGCGAACGCACCACACCACCTTCGTCGCGGCTGACCCGATGGGCGACGCCGTCGACCTCGACCAGGTGCACCGGGCCGTGGGTCGCTGTGACCAGACGGAACCGCCGACCCTCCACGACGAGCCGCGCGTGGAAGTCGTCAAGGCGTTCGATCACGGCATCGACCGTGCGGACCTCGGTGCCCGAGGCGACTGTCACCCGGTAACGCGACGGGCCGACCTGCACCACCGTGACCTGGTAGGTGCTGCCGCGGAGCTTGAGATCCACCGCGCGCCCGACCTGGTGCTGGACCTGCGGGCGCCCGCCGTGGGCGGTGTCGAGCAGGCGCGCGATCTCGACAGCCTCCTCCTCTTCGTAGGCCTCGATGGCCGCCGCCACGAGGGCGACCCCAGAGTGACGTTCGGCAACCAGACGTCCTTCGCCACGGACCCGGTCGATCCATCCGGTGTCCGCCCATGG
>JAKFXV010000339.1 GCA_021731205.1 Nocardioides sp.
GGTTACGTCGGGTTCTATGCGGTGGGTGCCTATGTCGTGGCCGTGATGACCTCCCAGCACGCCAGTTGGCCGTTCCTCCTGACGATTCCCCTCGCGGTCGCGGTGACCATGGTCTCCGGTGTGCTGTTGGGAGCACCGACGCTGCGGGTGCGCGGCGACTACCTCGCCATCGTCACCTTGGGGTTCGGTGAGATCATCCGGCTCACGGCCGTCAATACCGACTGGCTGGGCGCGGCCGCCGGCATTCCCAAGGTCGGCAAGCCGCCCTCCATCGAGCTGTTCAGAGTGCCCCGGCTTGACTGGTCGACCGGTGTGCCGCTGTTGGACCACGACCGCGAGACCACCGCGTTGGTCTTCGGCGTGATCGACATCGTGCCTTACTACTGGCTCGCGCTCACGGTGGTGATCTTGATCCTGCTCGCCGATGTGCTGATCAAGGACAGCCGAGTCGGACGTGCCTGGGAAGCGACCCGGGAGGACGAGGACGCAGCCGAGCTGATGGGAGTCCCGACGTTCCGCTTCAAGCTGTTGGCGTTCGCCATGGGCGCCTTCGTCGGTGGCCTGGCGGGTTCCTTGTTCGCGGGACGCCAGGGCTTCGTGTCTCCACAGTCGTTCCCGATCTTGTTGTCGGTGCTGTTCTTGGCGGCCGTGGTGGTCGGCGGACAGGGCAACAGGTGGGGAGCCGTGGTCGGGGCGGTCATCGTCGCCTACCTTCCCGAACGTTTCCGCAGCCTGGGCCCGATCGAGATCGCGGAGTGGCGGGTCTTCATCTTCGGGGTCGCCTTGATGATCTTGGCGATCTACCGGCCGCAGGGCATCTTGCCGCCGCGTCGAACTCGCCGAGCGCGTGCAGTCGAGAAACAGCTCGACGAACTAGAGGGCGAATCGGCCGCGACGGGAGTGGTCCATGGTTGATCCAGTAGCCGCCACCTCCGACGACACGGGGGCCGCGAAGGTCCTCGAGGTCAAGAACGTCACGCTCAAGTTCGGCGGCCTGACCGCGCTCGACGACGTCAGCTTCGAGATTCGAGAGGGTGAGATCCTCGGCCTGATCGGTCCTAACGGCGCCGGCAAGACCACCTGCTTCAACGTCATGACCGGTGTGTACAAGCCGACCAGCGGCGAGGTCTGCTTCCTCGGAAGCCCGCTGACCGGCCGCAAGCGGTTCCAGATCACCAAACTCGGCATCGCCCGGACGTTCCAGAACATCCGATTGTTCCGCTCGATGACGGCTCTTGAGAACGTCATGGTGGGTGTCGACGCGCAGCACAAGGCGGGCCTGCTGTCCGCGCTCTTCCGACTGCCACTGCACCGCCGGGAGGAGGCCGCGGGTCATGACCGAGCGATGGAGTTGCTCGAGTTCATGGGGCTCGCCGCCAAGTGTGACGAGTTGGCCTCAAACCTGGCGTACGGCGAACAGCGCCGGCTCGAGATCGCGCGAGCTATGGCGACCGGCCCCAAGCTGCTGTGCCTGGACGAGCCCGCTGCCGGCTTCAACCCGGCCGAGAAGGCCACGCTGATGCAGTTGATCCGCCGGGTCCGCGACCAGGGTTACACGGTGCTGTTGATCGAACACGACATGCGCCTGGTCATGGGCGTCACGGACCGGATCGTGGTCCTGGAGTTCGGCAAGCTGATCGCGGAGGGACCCCCGGCAGAGATCCGGGACAACCCGGCCGTGATCGCGGCCTACCTGGGGGTGGATGAAGCCGATGCTTCTTGAAGTAGACGGGTTGTGTGTCAACTACGGCCACATCGAAGCCATCCGCGACATCAGCTTCGGCGTCGAGGAAGGCACGGTCACGACCCTGATCGGTGCCAACGGTGCCGGCAAGACCACCACCCTGAAGACCCTGTCGGGCCTGCGGAAGGTGCGCGCGGGTCGGGTGCGTTTCGACGGCATCGACATCACGGATCTGCCTCCCTACGAGCGGGTCAAGCTCGGCATCTCCCAAGCCCCCGAGGGTCGAGGGGTGTTCGTCGGCATGAGCGTCCGGGAGAACCTCGACATGGGGGCTTTCGTCCGCAAGGACCGCAAGACCGCCGCCTACAAAGAGGATCTCGACCGGGTGCTGACCTTGTTCCCCCGTTTGGAGGAACGGATCAACCAGATCGCGGGCACCATGTCCGGCGGCGAACAGCAGATGCTCTCGATCGGCCGGGCGTTGATGGCGAAACCACGAGTGATCCTGCTCGACGAACCATCGATGGGATTGGCACCGAAGTTGATCGCGCAGATCTTCGGGATCATCCACGAGATCAATACCCAGGGCACGACGGTCCTGCTGGTCGAGCAGAACGCCGCTCAGGCGCTCAAGGCCGCCGACATGGCCCACATCTTGGAGACCGGAGAGATCGTGCGCTCCGGGTCGGGCCAGGAACTCTCCGGAGACGACTCGGTCAAGGCGGCCTACCTCGGCGGCGACGTCTGACGCAGCGGCCTACATCGAGCTGCCGACCAGCCAGGTGAGTAGTGGGGCGATCGCGAGCGCGGGCAGCAGATCGGCTACCGGAAGTGTCCGCAGACGCAGCAGCCTGATCGCAACGCCCACGAGCAGCAACCCGCCGGTGGCGCTCAGTGCCGCCACCTCAGCCGCGGGCAGGAGGTCTCCCAACAGGAAGCCGGCCACGGTCAACGAGCCTTGCACGACAAGGATCGTCAGCGCGCTCGCGGCCACCCCCCAGCCGAACGACGCCGCGAAGGCGATTGCGGCGAACCCGTCCAGGGTGGCCTTCAAGAACAGTTGGTCCGCCCCTCGCCCGAGTCCGTCACTGAGGGAGCCGAGGATGGTCAGCGGGCCAGCACAGAAGATCAAGGACGTGGTGACGAATCCCTCGATGAATCGCGACCGGGCCTCGCTGGCCGGGCCATCGTCGGAGCCCGGATCGCCACTCAAGCGTGCGCGGAGCCAGCCGCCGAGTCCCTCCAGACGATCTTCCAGCCGGAGCAGCGAGCCCACGATTCCACCCAAGAGCAAGGAACCCAGCACGATCAGCACAGGAGCGCTGGAGCCGACGACGTCGCTCAGCTCAGGGTCGAAGATGGCCGTTGCCGTGCTGCCTGCCACGAGCAGCGTCACGAGCCCCAGGGCGTCGGTGACCACGTCCCTGGTGCGTTGGGGGAGACGCTGGCCGAGCAGCACACCGAGGCCGGCTCCGATGAGCACGGTCGCGATATTGACCGCCGTGCCTATCCCTGGAAACACCTCGTCCGACTCCTCGCGACCGGCAAAGATTCGCCGCCCCGTCTATCCGGGGAGGCGCGAGTCAGCGTAGTCTGCGCGCAGTGTTGTGCTCACGGGGGAGCTGGACACGCTCGGATGCACCTGTTCTCGGATGCACCATCAGTTTCGCTCGATTCAGTGTCGCTCGATTCACTAACTCTCGATTCAGTGTCGACTTTGTCCCGGAGGCGCACATCATGACTCGATCCCCCGTGACCTTGCGCGATGCGAACCGTGATGACGTTGCCCGGCTAGGAGATCTCTGGGGCCAGATCGTGCGACGCTCCGACGAGCAGGATCCCCTTGCGGATCTCAGCGAGATCGTCGATCGAGTCCTGCAGCGCGACGATCAGCGGATCGTGGTCGCGGAGTACGACGGGCAGTTCGCCGGCGCTGTTCTCCTGCGGATCGCGCCACTCACGCCGCTGCACCTCGAGCCGGTCGTGCAGATCATCTCCCCGGAGGTGCTCCCGGAGTTCCGTCGTCGAGGTGTCGGCCGGGCGTTGATGGAGAGCGCCGCCAGCTTCGCTGAGGAGCACGCGATCGCCCACGTCGGCACGGCGTCCCTGAGCCGGTCTCGCGAGGCGAACCGATTCATGGCCCGACTGGGCCTTTCCCCGCATGCCACGCTCCGCGTGACGTCGACCCAGCTGCTGCGTTCGAAGCTGACCGGGCAGCGGGCCGCCGATCCCCGGCAGCCCGGACGGCAGATGGGCCAGATCCTCGCCGCTCGTCGCTCGCTACGCCGGGCCCAGGCTCTCGCAGCGGCGTCGCTCGACTAGCCAGCTGGTCACTGCTCGAGTTTTCAGTTCGTCTGGAGCGGAATCAGGGCGCACGTGATCCGGGCCGTGCAGATCGCTCGATCCTCCTCGTCGACGATCCGGACCTCCCAACTCGACAGCGTGCGACCCAGATGCAGCGGGGTGGCGACTCCGGTGACTTTCCCCGCCGTCGCCGCACGGTGGTGGGTGCCGTTGATGTCGACGCCCACGGCCGCTCGCCCCTCGGGCGCATGCAGTGCGGCGCCGATCGACCCGAGTGTCTCCGCGAGGACCAGCGACGCCCCCCCGTGCAGCAGTCCGACCGGTTGGGTATTGCCGGCCACCGGCATGGTGGCGACCAGCCGTTGCGCCGTGATCTCGGTCAACTCGATGCCCATCCGCGCATTGAGCGCCCCGACGCCGAGTGCGACCACCCTGGCGACGCGGTCGGGGTCGAGTTCTGGGATCCGTGACATGAGCATCAGTCTGGCCTACTGAGCCGGGGCGAAGCGTGTCCGGATCAGGTGCACCCGGCCGTGTCGTCGCCACCAACTAGAGTCCAGATGTGCCAGCACCGACGACTGCCTCGTCCCCCGCCGCCACCCCGGGTCAGCCGTCCTCGCAGCGGTTGTTGCTGCTCGATGGTCACTCGCTGGCCTACCGGGCGTTCTTCGCCCTGCCGGTCGAGAACTTCAGCACCACGACCGGTCAGCCCACGAACGCCGTCTACGGCTTCACGTCGATGCTGATCAACGTCCTGCGCGATGAACGTCCCACGCACGTCGGCGTCGCGTTCGACCTCTCCCGAGAGACGTTCAGACTCGCCGAGTACCCCGAATACAAGGCCAAACGGAACAAGACCCCCGACGAGTTCAAGAGCCAGTTACCCCTCATCCAAGAGGTGCTCGCCGCTCTCCGGATTCCGTTCTTGGCGCTGGAGGGCTACGAAGCCGACGACATCATCGCCACGTGGACCGAGCAGGGTCTGGCCGCAGGGCTCGAGGTCCTGATCCTGACCGGGGACCGGGACGCACTGCAGCTGGTGACCGAACGGTCGACCGTGCTGTACCCCATGCGCGGAGTCTCGGAGCTGGCGCGGATGACCCCCGCGGCCGTGCAGTCGAAGTACGGCATCCCTCCTGCGCGCTATCCCGAGCTGGCCGC
>JAKFXV010000017.1 GCA_021731205.1 Nocardioides sp.
GGGCGTTGCGGCGCTCGCGAGTGTGGCACTCGGGGTGGGCACCTGCCTCTCCCTGATCGCCGCTGGCCTGCCGATCGCGGGCTCTGCGGCGTTCGGGCTGGGATGGACGCTGATCGGGGTCGCCTTCGCGGCACTCGCGGGCGTGATCGCCCAGTTGGCGACGAGTGCGCGGACGGCGACCGGGGTGAGCGTCGCCCTGGTGGGCGCGCTGTACGCCGTCCGCGGCGTGGGCGACAGCATCGGGTCCGACGGTGCCCGGTGGTTGAGTTGGCTGTCGCCTTTCGGGTGGCAGCAGTTCGTGCGGGCGTACGCCGACGAGCGGTGGCTGTGGCTCGCGCCGCTCGCGGTGCTTGCCACGTTGGCGACGGCGTCGGCGTTCGGGTTGTCCGCGCGGCGCGATCTGGGGGCTGGCCTGCTGACGGCGCGTCCCGGGCCGGCGCGAGCCGGCGTGCACCTCTCATCGACACTCGGGCTCGCCTGGCGGATCCAACGGGGTGCCTTGGGCTGGTGGGCGTTCGGCTTCGTTCTGCTTGGCGGGGTGCTCGGTTCGATCGTCTCCGGCATCGGCGACCTGCTCGACAGCCCGCAGATGCGGCAGTTCATCGAGTTGCTGGGTGGAGAGCAAGCCTTGACCGACGCCTTCTTGGCGGCGGAGATGGGGTTCGTGGGGGTCTTCACGGCGGCGTACGCCGTGTCGGCGGCCGCGCGACTGAGGGCCGAGGAGGAGGGGAATCGGGCCGAGCCGGTGTTGGCCGGGGCCGTCAGTCGCCGGTCGTGGCTGCTCAGCCACACTGTGCTCGCCGTGGCCGGCGCCGCCGTCTTGCTGTTCGCGGTAGGGCTGTCGGCGGGGGCGGCGTACTCCTGGACGGTCGGCGACGCTGACCAGATCGCTCCGGTGGTAGTTGCGGCGCTGGTGCAGGTGCCGGCGGTGTGGGTGCTGGTCGGACTGGTGGCTGCGGCGTACGGCTGGGCTGCGCGAGGCGTCGTCGTCGGGTGGATCGCGCTGGTGGTTTTCGTGGTCATCGCCGAGGTCGGGCCGTTGCTGAAGGTCGATCAGTGGGTGCTCGACCTGTCGCCGTTCGCGCGTGTGCCGCAGTTGCCCGGCGGGGACTTCGCCGTGATGCCTCTGATCTGGTTGCTTGCCGTCGCGGGCGGGCTGCTGGCGGTCGGCCTTGCCGGCGTACGACGTCGCGACCTCGCCTAGCCCCGCCGAGGCGTCACAAACACGATGCGAGGGGTCACAAACTCGCCGCGAGGGGTCACAAACTCGCCGCGATTAGGACTCTTACCGGGTGACTTCGTACGATTGCGTCAGCCAAGGGCGCCCCGAAGCAGGGGCGCTCTTCTCTTGAAGCCCGGTGTGGTGCGCGGTGAGGATCGCGCGGAGACCAGTGAATCGGGTGCCAGAGAAACTCGAGCCGCCCGCCTGGGCGGTTCGGCAGCGTCTTGCTGGCTCACCGATTCCACGCCCGTGGACTTCGCGCCGGACGCGCCCGGTTCCACCACACGAAAGCAGTGACGCATGTCCGCGCCCACCATTGATCTTGCCCTTGAGCTGCCCGAAGATCCCTTCGTAGAGGCCGCAACGACTGACGCCTCGACCGCAACGACTGACGCCTCGACGGCAACAACTGACGCCTCGGCCGAAACAACTGACGCTTCGGCGGGAACAACTGACGCCTCGGCGGGGGTGGGGGTGTTCGGCGAGTTCCCGGCCGCACTGATCGACGTGCTCGCCACTCAAGGCATCACCACCCCGACCCCGGTCCAGGCGGCGGTGATCCCGGACGCGATGAGTGGTCGCGACGTCCTCGGTCGTGCCCAGACCGGCTCCGGCAAGACCCTTGCCTTCGGGCTCCCGATCCTCGCTCGCCTCGCCGGCAAGAAGTCGCGACCCTGCCACCCGCGCGCGGTCGTCATCGTCCCGACTCGGGAGTTGGCCAACCAGGTCGCCAAGGCGATCGAGCCGCTGGCCGGCGCGATGCACCTCAAGATGGTCACGGTGTACGGCGGCACGCCGTACGAGCGCCAGACCCGCCAGCTGCGCCAGCGCGCCGACATCGTCGTCGCCACCCCCGGCCGGCTCGACGATCTGCTCGAGCAGGGCTACTGCTTCTTCGACGACATCCAGGTCACGGTCCTCGACGAGGCCGATCACCTGTGCGACCTCGGCTTCTACCCCGCCGTCGACAAGCTGGTCGGCATGACTCCGGCGGGCAGCCAGCGGATGCTGCTCAGCGCGACCCTCGACGGCGACGTCGACGCGTTGGTCCGCACTCACCTGCGCAACCCTCAGCTCCACGAGCTCGACCCGGCCGCCGGCGCGGTCACCACGATGACGCACCACACCCTGGTCGTCGGGGGCTTCAAGGAGAAGATCGAGGTGGCTGCCAAGCTGGTGCGCGCCAACGGCAAGTCCATCGTGTTCACCCGCACCCGCGAGGCCGCGATCGACCTCGCCGAGTCGCTCAACGATCAGGGCATCGACGCCGTCGACCTGCACGGTGACCTCAGCCAGCGGGTGCGCGAGCGCAACCTCCACAAGTTCAGCAACGGGCATGTCCAGGCCGTCGTCGCGACCGATGTCGCCGCCCGCGGCATCCACGTGGACAGCGTCGACCTGGTCGTCCACTTCGACGCTGCCAGCGACCCGAAGGCGTACCTCCACCGCTCAGGTCGTACGGCGCGCGCGGGCCAGGAGGGCTGCGTCGTCACGATCACGACCCCCAAGTTCATCCAGCAGGTCGTTCGGCTGCAGCGTGAGGCCGGCGTACAGGTGCGCCATCACGACTCCCGCACCGCCCCGCAGCCGATGACCGCCACGGCGCTCGCGGAGTCGGGCACCGAAGGTCCGGTCAAGACGCAGCACCCGGCCGGCAAGTTCAAGGGCGGCGCGCGTGGCAGGTCGGGCGCCCCGGCAGGCCACAAGCCGCGCTACTCCGGGCACAAGGGCGGCTCGTCCTCCTCGTCGAGGTCGGGCCAGACCGGTGGACGCCGGGCGGCCGCCAAGACCTGGGGGAAGTAGCCCCTAGGCTGTCGACCCGTGACGACGAGCCACGCCGTGCCCTCCGGCGCCGAGGTTGAGACGACCCGGTCCCCGGGCACGACGTACGCCGTCGTGATGGCGGTCTTCTGCGGCCTCCTGCTGATCTCCAACGTCGCCGCGACCAAGACGATCACGGTCGTTGACGATCTGCCCCTGATCCAGGGGATCTTCACCGATGGCGGCGCGCTGCTCTTCCCGCTGACCTATGTCCTCGGGGACGTCCTCGCCGAGGTCTACGGACTCAAACACGCCCGCCGCGCGATCATCGTCGGCTTCTTCCTGGCGGCGTTGGCGTCGGTGACCTTCCTGGCCGTCGCCGCCGCCCCGCCGGGCCCCGGCTACACCAACCAGGAGGCCTTCCAAGCCGTTCTCGGTTTCGTGCCGCGGATCGTGGTCGCCAGCCTGATCGGCTACCTCGCCGGGCAGTTCCTCAACGCCTACGTCCTGGTGTGGCTCAAGCAGCGCGCTCGCCCGGGCAAGCTCTGGCACCGCCTGGTCGGCTCGACCGTGGTGGGCGAGTTCGCCGACACCGCCTTGTTCTGCTTCATCGCGTTTGCCGGTCTGTTCCCGAGTTGGGCCGAGCTGATCAGCTTCACGATCACGGGCTACATCTACAAGGTCGCGGTCGAGGTGCTCTTCCTGCCCGTGACGTACGCCGTGATCCGCGCGATCAAGCGGCGCGAGGGCTACCCCGCCGACGCGTAGTACCTCCCGAGGAAATCGGCCTTGAACTCGGCGTACGATCCCTGCTCGATGTGGGCGCGGATGTCGTCGACCAGCCGGATGATGAAGCGCTCGTTGTGGATCGTCGCCAGGGTCGAGGACAACATCTCCTTGGCCTTGAACAGGTGGTGCAGGTAGGCCCGTGAGTAGTTCGCGCAGGTGTAGCAGTCGCACTCGGCGTCCAGCGGGCCGAAGTCGCGCCTGCTCGCCGTGACGGTGACGTTGTAGCGGCCGTCGCGCGAATAGACCGCCGCGTTGCGTGCCACCCGCGAGGGCGAGACGCAGTCGAAGGTGTCCGCGCCGTTCTCGACGCTGGTGAAGAAGTCGTCCGGCTCCGCGATGCCGAGCAGGTGGCGGGGCTTCTCGTCGGGGAGCTCGTCACTGACCCACCCCACGATGCGCCCGAGATTCTCCTTCTCCAACGCGCCACCGATCCCGAACCCGTCGAAGCCGTGCGGCTCGCCGTCGACGCCGGGGACGTGGAGCGCCGCCAGCTCTCGGGCGGCTTGCCGACGTAGATCCTCGTACTGCGCACCCTGGACGACGCCGAACAGCGCCTGATAGGGCCGATGGGCGCGAGATCGAGTCTGCGCCACGTGCTCGACCAGGCAGCGCTGCGCCCACCGCTGGGTTCGTTCGAGTGACTGGACTTGGTAGTCACGGGTGTTCATCAGCGTCGTGCACTCGTCGAACGCAAAGATCACGTCGGCGCCCAGTTGGTGCTGGATCCGCATCGAGATCTCCGGAGTGAACCGGTGGCGAGTGCCGTCGAGGTGGCTCTTGAAGGTCACTCCGTCGTCGTCCACGACGGCCAGTCGCTGCTTCCCTTCCGCGATGACGTCGTCACGGGCCAGGCCGGCCGTGTCCATCGCGAGCACCTTCTTGAACCCGACGCCCAGCGAGAGCACCTGGAAGCCGCCGCTGTCGGTGAACGTCGGCCCGTTCCAGTTCATGAACGCGCCCAGACCACCCGCCTCGTCCACGATGTCCGCGCCTGGCTGGAGGTAGAGGTGGTAGGCGTTGGCCAGCACCGCCTGGGCGCCGGCGTCGCGCATGGACTCGGGGAGCACTGCCTTGACGGTGGCCTTGGTGCCTACGGCGACGAACGCGGGTGTGTGCACCTCGCCGTGCGGAGTGCGCAGCACACCCGCGCGTCCTCGCGTCCCGGGAAGCTCGCTCACTACCTCGAACGCCGGCTCGGACGCCGGGTGTCCGATCCCTGCAGGCCGCATGACCGCTGACCCTAACGCGCCGCCCTCGCGCAGCGTCGAGGTGCTCGCGCGCAGCGTCATACGTTGTGGCGGTTATGGCGACCAGGACGTATG
>JAKFXV010000254.1 GCA_021731205.1 Nocardioides sp.
GTGCTGGACTCCGCGCTCACCGCGTGGCGGGCCGGCGCGTTCCAGATGAACACCTGGACCGTCTGAGAACTAGGCAGCAGAACCCTCCTTGGGCGGACGTCATACGTTGTGGTCGCTATCGCAACCGCAACGTATGACGTCCCCGGGAGTTGCATGTGTTGAGCCAGGCCGGGTCGAGGACTTCGCCCGGTCGCGACGATCAGGAGGTATGCCGTGGACGGCATCGCAGACATGGGCGGCACGCTCGGCTGGGGGTCCGCCAAGCCACCGAAGAAGGACGAACCGGTCTTCGGTGAGGTCTGGGAGGGACGAGCCTTTGCGCTGGCACTGTTGTCTATGCGTACGGCGGGCACCAACCTCGACTCGTTCCGCCACGCGTTGGACAGGCAGCCCCGCGAGAAGTACATCGACGACGGCTACTACGGCCGCTGGCTGCACGCCGCGGAATTGATGCTGGTCGAGTCGAGCATCATCGCGCCCGACGCAGTCGAGCAGCGGACCCGCAAGCTGCTGGGCCAAGCGGTGACCGAGCCCGAGCGACCCGAACCCCACAAGCCGGACTACGCGCCGACCGCGGCCGGCTCGTTGCGGCAGGTGGACGAGCCGCCTCGCTTCGCCGTTGGCGATCGAGTGCGTGCGAAGGACATCAGCCCGCCCAAGCACACTCGGCTGGTCGGCTACGTGCGTGGACACGAGGGAGTCGTCGCGGCGATCCAGCCGTCGCATCTGCTGCCTGACACCCACGCCACATTCGAGGGCGAGAACCCCCAGCATGTCTACTCCGTGGCGTTCGACTCCCACGAGCTGTGGGGCGCGGACGCCGAGGACTTCACCTTGCACATCGATCTGTGGGACAGCTACCTGGAGGACGCGTCATGAGTGAGGAACACCTGCCCATCCAGCTGCGGACCGAGGCACTCGAGCAGCTGCTCGTCGAGGCCGGGCTCGTCGATCCGACCGTGATGGACAAGTTCATCAGCACCTACGCCAACGACGTCGGCCCACTCAACGGCGCGAAGGTCGTGGCGAAGGCCTGGACCGATCCGGCGTACAAGGAGCGGCTGTTGGCCGAAGGCACCAGCGCCATCGCGGAGCTGGGGTTCAAGGGGCCGCAGGGCGAGCACATCGTGGTGCTCGAGAACACTGACGACGTGCACAACGTCGTGGTGTGCACGCTGTGTTCGTGCTACCCGTGGCCGGTGCTGGGGCTCCCCCCGAGTTGGTACAAGGACCCGGCGTACCGCTCACGAGTGGTGCGTGAGCCGCGCGCCGTACTCCACGAGATGGGGCTGGACCTGGCGGCCGATGTGGACGTCAAGGTGTGGGACTCCTCCTCCGAGGTGCGCTTCTTCGTGCTGCCGCAGCGCCCGGCGGGCACTGAGTCGTTGAGCGAGGAAGAGCTGTCCGGGTTGGTCACCCGCGACGCCATGGTGGGTGTGGCGCTGGTCGGCGCACCGTGACTTCCGCACCCGTCGAGCTCGACATCGAAGGCGTGGCAGCGCCGCCGCGCTCGAACGGCGAGCTGGTCTTCGCCGCTCCGTGGGAGAGCCGCACCTTCGGCATGGCGATGGCGTTGTACGACGCGGGTGCGTTCGCCTGGGACGACTTCCGCGACGCGCTGGTGGCGCGGATCTCGGCCTGGGAGGCAGACCCTCCCGAGGGTGAGTGCTACTCCTACTACGCCTGCTGGCAGGGTGCCCTCGAAGACGTGCTGGCGGCCGCTGGCACTGTCAGTCCGGAGGCACTGACCGCCCGCGGCGACGAACTTGCCGCACGCCCCGCCGGCTACGACCACGGCCACGATCATGGACACGATCATGATCATGGTCACGACCACGACCACGACCACGACCACTGAACGAGCCTGACCTCAGACAACCCGGTTGCTCCGGCGCACCTGGTGCGCCGCAGCAACCGGCTTGTTGAGTCGGCTCACCGGCGCGGCGGCCGGGCAGCCTGGGCAGCATGCTGTCGGGGCGCCCGACCAGCCCTGCGCCTGCAAGATCACTGCCAGCCGGAGCGCGGTTAGACACGGTCGGTCGTGGACCTGCCCCCAGCCCAGGCGGATCGTGTGCCGGCCGTCCACGGCGGCATCAAGATCGCGGTCGAGATCTCGATCACGCTGACGGCTGCTGGCGTGGAAGAGGGCCCCGTCGAGTTCGACGGCCACGCCGTACGCCGCATAGCGCACGTCGTCGTAGTGGCGTCCCAGGGTTCCGGCCCGACCCGCTTGTTGCAAGGAGGTCGGCAGCCCGTGACGGCGTTCGACGAGATGGACGAAGTCATGCTCGAGCACCGAACTGGTCCCTTCGGCGACATCGTGGAGAACAGCGGCGAGCCAGGTTCTTCGGCGCAGCCGTTTGCGCTGACCCATCGTTTCGAGCAGCCGACCCGGCGTCGTACGCCGGGAGCGGCAGGCCTCGGCGATCGCCTCGAGAGCGTCCATGGTTGACCGAGCTTCGGCCGCGACGTCGAGCACCGCCTGCTCGATCCGAACCCGGGGCGGGTGGCCGGCCAGAACCCGCTGATCGAAGCCGACCTGGCGACACACCAGGTAGCCGGCCCGCGACTGCACATGGCGGTCCTCCCCGACCGTGATGATGATCGGGTCTGCTTCGAGCTCTGGTCGCCAGCCGGGACCGTTGGCAGCCCGCAGAGCCGAGGTCTTGCCCAGCGCGGCGGGCGCGTAGAACAACGTGCCTGCCCAGGCACGCTGGATCCAGGTGGGTTCTCCGGTGTGGTTGACGAACACTCCCGGCAGCAACCTGACGAGCTCGCGGCGTCGGATCATCCGGTCCAACTGTGGCTTGGACACGTCGAGCGTGCGCAGTTGGGCGCGAGTCACCACACCGCTCTGGTCATTGAGTAGGGCCTCGACAGGGTTATTCACCAAGCCATCGTGCAGACCCGGGAAGCGTGCCGCACCCACCAATTCCCCGTCTGTGTACAACAACCCGGTTGCTCCGGCGCATCGGGTGCGCCACAGCAACCGGCTTACGGATGGCGGGTGTCACGGGAGCGCTACGGTCGCCTTCATGGACGGTCTGATCGCGGGCACCGTGTGGCTGCTCAAGGCAGCGGCAGTCGTGTCGGCGACCTTGTTCTCGACAGGTGCTGCTTCATGATCTTCTATGTCCGCCCCGACTTGCCGGGCGCCGATCTCGTGTGGGGACACTCAGGGTGGCCGGGTTGGTTGGGTTTGGTGCTAACCCTCAGCGCAATCGGCGTCCTCATTGGTGGTTCCACAGCCGCGGCCACTCGGTCGCTCGAGTGGCCGGCCTGGGCGATCGTGCCGGGCCTGTGGGTGGCGGCCTCCTATATCGCAGTGATGGCCGCAGGACGGTAGTGCTCAGCCCTCGCCACGGGCGATGCTCGGATGTTTCGTGCCCCGGTATCGAGTGCGCGGTCGAACTCATCGGATAGCGCACGCGAGGTGGTGTCGCCGGGTGCGTCGACCCGTCAATCAGGCCTCGACACGCCGCCCATGTGGCCACATGAGTGACGGGTCGGCGTAGAGGTCGAGGTGGCGGGCGGCGCTGCTGGCCCAGGAGTACTTCGCGGCGACGGGGCGGCCGCCGTCGACCAGCCGCTCGCGGAGGTCGGCATCGGTGGCGACCCGCTCGAGGGCGTCAGCCAGGGCCAGGTGGTCCCCGACGGGTGGCATCAGCGCACTGACCCCGTCGGTGAGGTACTCGAAGAACACCGGCAGGTCTGAGGTGACCGCGGGCCGGCCCGCCGCCAGCGCTTCGAGTACGGCGAGGCCCCAGCCCTCGTTGGTCGAGGGGAAGGCCAGCGCATCCGTGGCGTGGTACCACCCCACGAGCTCGGCGTCCGGCACCGTGCCGAGCACGACCACGTCTCGTCCCAGCTCGAGGCCGAGCTCATCGATCTCACGCAAGCACGCCGTGCGGTAGGCCTCATAGTCCTGGAACGAGTGCCCACCCAGCACAGCCACGGCAGGCGGGTTCGCCATCCGCTCCTTGAGTACGGCGAGGGCCCGGATCAGGTGGATGCTGCCCTTGCGCGGCTCGAGGCCACCCACGGCGAGGAAGAGGAAGCGGTGCCGCCCGACACCGCTCCGCGCTCGCAGCCGCTCGACCAGACCCGGATCGGCCGTGGCGAACAGGTCGACGTCGACGCCGTTCCAGACCAGCTCCGAGGAGACGTCGTACTCAGCGCGCAGCCGCTGCCGCCAGTGGTCGCTGACGACCAAGACACGATCCGGCTCGTGGATCGCGCGGATCTGGCAGTCGATCAGCGCCTGGGTCGTGAAGTCGTCCATATGGTGCACCGTGCGGAACACCGGCACCGGCACGCCGCTGTCACGGATCCTCGCGGCCGCCCGAGCCGAGATGCAGTCTTGGGTGTGGAGCACGTCGAACCGGTCGCCGGCGGCGCGCAGCCCGGCCTCCAGCGCGTCGATGCTCGCGAACACCTTCTCCTCCAGTGTCTCGCGATCGGTCGGCGCGGGCAGGATCAGGGTCGGCGCGGCCACCTCGCGATACAGCCCGGCGGCCGGGTCGCCCAGCGTCACGACCGTGACATCGGCCCCGGCCGCGTGCAGTGCCTCACCCAGCGCCAAGGTGTGTACGACGCCGCCGCGCGGCTTGGTCGAATAGGTGAGCAGGGCGATCCGAGGTCCGGTCCGGCGGTGTGGCGACGTGTCGGACGAGGTGGGTCCAACCGTCATGTGGACTGCCGCACCAGCTCGGGCCGGCGAGTGGCGAGCGCCCCCGCAGCGAGGGCAGCGCGCGCAGCGCTCCGGGTGACGATGCACCCGGCGGCTTCGAGCCTCGCCCGCTGGGCGGCGTACCCCTGCGGATCGCGGTCGGTCCCGAGGACATAGGCGACCACTTGCGCACCCCCTGCGTCATGAATCTCCCGACACGCGGGCGCGAGCTGCCCGGCCGGGTCGTCGTGGGAGCCGTAGCCGATCACCACGTCGAGCAGGATGGCGGCCAGCTCGGGTTCCTCGCCGGCGGCCCGCAGCAGGTCGAGCCGGGCCTGGGGGTCGATCATCGGGTGCGGCCGACCCTGTGTGTACTCCTCCTCGCCCAGGTCC
>JAKFXV010000260.1 GCA_021731205.1 Nocardioides sp.
GAGGTGCTCCGCATCGACGCCGACTTGCGCGCTCGAATGAGTGCCAGCCATCGCTCGGGCTGTCCGCTGCGCTTGGCCGAGTTGCGCTATCTGCGGCTCAGCTACGTCGACTTCTCCGGCCGGGCCCGGGTGGGCGAGCTGGTCGTCCACCGCGATCACGCAGAGGGGGTCGTCGGTGTGTTCGAGCGGTTGTACGACGCCCGCTGGCCGATCCGCCGAATGGAGCTGGTCGATGGGTTCCCCGACAGCGAGGGGCGAGCCGATGACGACGCCTCGATGGCGGCCAACAACACCTCCGGCTACAACTGCCGAGCCGTGGCCGGGACCGATCGGTGGTCCGATCATGCGTACGGCGCGGCCATCGACCTCAACCCGGTGCAGAACCCCTACGTCATCGGCTCCGACTCCTTCCCGCCGGCCGGGCTCCGCTTCGCTTCGCTCGACCGATCAAGGGGCGCGACCCTCCCACCGGGGGTGATCGGCTCCGGCGACGTCGTGGTCGATGCGTTCGCCGAGATCGGGTGGGAGTGGGGCGGGGACTGGACCGGCGCGAAGGACTACCAGCACTTCTCCGCGAGCGGAAACTGAGTCCCGGCTAGTCGGGCAGGGTGATGTCGACCGGGATCTGCGGAAGTGGCGGGTTGATCGTGGGATCCAGCGAGACCAACCCCATGACCAGAGAGTGGTTGAAGACCAGCCCGCCCGGTTCGCTCAACTGTTCGCTGAACAGCGTGACGGTCAGCCCGTGGGGCGCGACGATCGCGGTCCCGCGCAGCGGGTCGTAGGAGAACCAGTCCTGCTCACCGAACCTCGCCTGGAAGTCCACGACCCAGCGGGCACCGTCGACCGACAGCGCCACCGGTGAACCGTCGCCGGGCACGTGGAAGATCCCGTCCGAGCCCGCCGACCCGGTGATCACGAACCGCTCCTCGAAGAAGCCCTCTTCAGCCGAGGCGGTCAACGCCCACGGCCCGAAGAACGCCCCTGCGCCCAAGGTCGGCATCAGACGACCTCCAATCCGGTACGCCTCGTGAACGCGCTGCTGAAGGTGTCGCCGCCGCGGGTGATCCGCTGCAAGGCGGCTCGCCAGGTCTCCAGATCCGCGCCGTAGGTCCGTTCGACCGTGGCGCGATCCCAGGTGTTGTACTGCCCCCAGTGCACGATGCCGCCGTTATTGGGGTTGCTGGCCCACTGGACGGCGAAGTCGATCAGCTCCTGGCCGCCCGACACGTCCTTGAGACAGGCGATCTCGACCGAGCAGGACAGCGGGAACCGCTGCATGCCGATCAGGGCCTCGGTCGGCTGGGTGAACCGCAACGAGGCGTAGCCGACGAACGCCTTGCCCAGGAACTCCTGCTCCATCTCGAAGTTGATCAGTGCGTCGATGAAGGCCACCAGCCGGTCGTCGGTGCCTTCGAAGAAGATCTCCACGGACTGGCCGTTGGCCGCACAGGTGCGGATCCGATAGTCGTGGACGTCCATCACCGCATAGCTCATCGCGGTGAACTGGTGCTCCTTCTGCTGCGCCGCAAACGTCCAGTAGTAGATCAGCTGCCAGGTGAACAGCCCCGCCGCGCGCGCTGCCGGGTCGGTCTCCTCGGGGTCGAGCAGCTTGTTCTTCAGCGTCTCCATCACCTCACCGAAGCGGGTGTCGTCGTCCATGTCGTCGAGGACCTCGATCAGCAACAACACGACCGCCGCCAGCGCCGCAAGGAGCAGCAGGATGCCGCCGCCACCGATCGCCGCGACCGTCGCGATCGCCGTACCCACCACGGAGCCGCCGGAGTTGACGAACTGCTGCAGCTCGACGATGACCTTGTTCAGGACACCACCGACGAACCCCGCGTCGGCGCAGGCCTTCTCGATCATGGACGGCGACGCGGCCCGCTCGGGATGATCCGGGTCGGGGTTGTAGGCGAACTCCCGCCCGGCCTTGGAGTAGCGCTCGGCCGCGATCGTGGGGTCGAAACCTTGGGGTACGCCGATCCGCTCGGCGTGGCCGGCGATCGCCAGCGTGCTCTTGGCGTCCCAGCGTCTGGTGACACCGACGAGGTTGCGTTGGAAGAAGAAGTGCGTGGTCAGGCTCACCGCGACTTGCAGGAAGCGCTGGTCCCCGACGGCGCCGTCGGGCCGGGTGTCGGCGTACAACGCGCTGTTCGGGTCGCCGAGTTGCTTCTTGACGTCCTGCCACAGGTGCAGGTTGCGCTTCTCGACCAAGGCGTACGCCGGCACGGCCTTCAGCACGACCGAGAAGATCACCCCGAACCGGCCGGCAGAGACCAACACCGCGTTGAAGACGTTGTTGTCCGGCTCCCGGATCAGCTCGAAGTTATCCGGACCCCCGAACGACTTCGGCTCCGCGAAGGCTGCCGCCATCAGGCCGTCGTCGGTCAGCTGGGGCATGCCGGGGATGACCTTCTCGATCCAGTAGTGGCGGCCCTCGTCGGACACCAGGTGGATCGCCACCACGCAGTCGGCCAGTGGAGGCCGGTCGAAGTCACCCCCGTGGGTGCCGGTGGTCAAGGCCCCGACCACGGTCTGCCCGCCCGCGCCTCCGAGAGTCTGGAACGCCCACGGGCCCGTAAAGCGCGGGTCGTTGAACTCCAGGTTCAGTCGGCCGCCCAAGGTGTTGGGGTCGTTGATGTCGGTGCGCTGCGCGAGCTCCGAATAGAGCTGGAAGATCCGCTTGCCGGACTCGATGTGCACCAGCATCCACAGCTCGTCGGACTCGTCGTCCATCCGCTGGAGGTAGTCACGATGCATGCAGTGCGGGATCACATTGTTCAACGTCGCCCCCATCGCCGGATGCACCTCGCGGGGGTGATGGGTCTCGATGAACGTGTGGTCGCTCAGTGCCGCCTCCGACAGCGACCAATGGCTGCCTGCCGCCTTGAGCCGGATGCCGTTCGCGCTCGCCTCACGGCACAGGTCGATCAGGTCCGCTAGGTGGGTCGCATAGAAGGTGCGGTCGGTTGCCGGCTTGATCGGCTCCTCGGCGTTGTCGTGCTTGCGGCGCCACGCGCGCCCCGGTTCCTCGCTGAGAGACATGGGCACCCTCCTGAGGCCACCCTAGACCGATCGGCCTCCCGTGCCACAGGCCCGAGTGACGGGTCGCTATGGCGCGGTGGATCGCCACCACGTGCCCGCGAGCCAGAGTCCGGCGGCGGCACAGGCGACGGCGAGACCGGCCAGCTGGGTGACCTCCAACAGCGGGGCCGGGCCGCCGTCGGCGAGCAGGTCGACCACGGTGGTGAGGGCAAACACGAGTCCAGCCGCCCACGCGACGAGCGCGCCCAGCGCCAACAGCGGCCGCCTGCCTTTGCGCAGCTCGATGCCGGCGGCGAGATCTGGATAGTGACGCTCGAAGAGTTCGCGCAGCAGGCGGGCCAGAGCGAGACCGACGACCCCGGTCATCACGGTTTCGACTCCGCCGCGCACGGCTCCGAGTCTAAGCGGTGCTCTTGTCAACCGGGCCCGAGAGGAGTTATGTGGATTCATGGTGGACAAGGGACGGAAGGCGATCACCCACGATCTTGAAGCGCCCGGGCCCGACCGGATCCGCAATGTGGTGCTGGTCGGGCCGAATGGTTCAGGCAAGACCTCCCTCGTGGAGGCCCTCCTCGCAGCAACCGGGGCCATCCCCCGCGCCGGCTCGGTGCTAGACGGCACCACGGTGAGCGATTTCGAGGAGCCCGAGCAGGTTCATCAACGCTCCATCTCACTGACGGTCTGTCCGGTCGTGCATGACGGGGTGAAGGTCAACCTGGTCGACACCCCTGGGTACGCCGATTTCGTGGGCGAGGTCCGTGCCGGGTTGCGGGCAGCGGACTCCGCCCTGTTCGTGGTCGGCGCGAACAGCGCCATCGACGAGGCGACCCGCCAACTCTGGCGCGAGTGCGTCGAGGTCGGGATGCCGCGCGCGGTGGTTGTCGCCAAGTTGGATCACCCGCGCGCCGACTATGACGCGGTGGTGTCCGCGGCCCAGGCGCTGTTCGGCGGCAAGGTGCTGCCCCTGTTCGCCCCGATCCGTGCCCGCGACGCCGTCACCGGTCTCGTGCATCTGCTTGACGAGGCCTGCGAGGACGAGGACCGGGCGACCCTGATCGAGGGGATCATCGAGGAGTCCGAGGATGAGGGGCTGATGGACCGCTACCTCAGCGGCGAGCCCGTCTCCGAACAGGTCCTGATCGACGATCTCCACCAGGCCATGGCGCGGGGCACCTTCCACCCCGTGCTCCCGGTCTGCTCGACCACCCGAGTCGGGTGCACCGAACTTCTCGACATCATGGTCCGTGGCTTCCCAGCGCCGTCTGAGCACCCCTCCCCCGAGGTGTTCACGCCCGTGGGCAAGGCGGCGGCCGAGGTGACCTGCGACCCAGCCGGGCCGCTGGTCGCCGAGGTCGTGAAGACCTCCAGCGATCCCTACATCGGCCGGCTCTCCCTGGTCCGGGTGTTCTCCGGCACCCTGCGCCCCGACCAGCCACTGCACGTCTCGGGGCACTTCTCGTCGTTCTTCGGCGAAGGCAGTGGGCACGCCGACCACGACGAGGACGAACGGCTCGGCTCCCTGTCGTACGCCTGCGGGCGCAGTCTCGCTCCCGCCACCAAGCTCGTCGCGGGCGACATCGGCGCGATCGGCCGGCTCACGCTCGCCGAGACCGGCGACACCCTGTCCCACCCGGACAATCCCCGGCTGCTCAAGCCGTGGTCGCTGCCAGACCCGCTGCTGCCGGTCGCCATCGAAGCCAAGTCCCGTTCCGACGAGGACAAGCTCTCCTCCGCGCTGACCCGGTTGGCCGCTGAGGACCCCTCGCTGCGGGTTGAGCGCAATCCCGAGACCAAGCAGGTCGTGTTGTGGGTGCTCGGTGAGGCGCACGCCGAGGTGGCGATGGAGCGCCTCAAGTCGCGCTACGGCGTCGCGGTCGGCACCCAGGACCTGATCGTGCCGCTGCGCGAGACGTTCTCACTGCCCGGCAAGGGCCATGGCCGGCACGTCAAGCAGTCCGGCGGGCACGGGCAGTACGCCATCTGCGACATCTCCGTCGAACCGC
>JAKFXV010000220.1 GCA_021731205.1 Nocardioides sp.
GTTCGATCTCATCGACAAGGTGCGCGACTACGTCGCAGAGGGCGACTGGGCGGGCAGCCTGTTCGGCGGGGTGGTCGGCTTCGGCGTTCGCGTCCTCTCGACGTTGGCCAACGCGTTCGTCGTGGTCGTGCTGACGCTGTACTTCCTGGCGTCTCTGCCGCTGACGAAGGCCGGTCTTTACAAGTTGGCTCCGGCGTCTCGTCGCGAGCGCGTCAGCCGGTTGGGTGACCAGATCTTCGACAACATCGGCTCGTATGTCTCCGGTGCGTTCGTGGTCGCGCTGTGCGCCGGGATCACGTCGTTGATCTTCTTGTTCTCCGTCGGCCTCGGGGAGTACGCCGTCGCCCTGGCGTTCGTGGTCGCGCTGCTGGACGTGATCCCGATGATCGGTGCCACGCTCGGGGCCGTCATCGTTACCGCGATCGGATTGGCCACCGATCCCAAGATCGGGCTCGCGTGCCTGGTGTTCTACCTCATCTACCAGCAGTTCGAGAACTACGTGCTCTACCCCAAGGTGATGTCGCGTGCCGTGGACATCCCGGGGGCGTTGATCGTCATCGCCGCCGTCATCGGGGCCAGCTTGCTAGGAGTGGTCGGCGCTCTGCTCGCCGTGCCGACCGCCGCCGCTCTGCTGCTGTTGACCAAGGAGATCTTCATTCGTCGCCAAGATCAGCACTGACTGCGGCGCTTTCGGCCCGGCTGCCTGAGGCACGGGCCCGCGCCGCGGGAGCGAGATCCTCGCCCAGCTTGACGATCAGGACACCCGTCAGCGCGAGCGCGCCACCCAGGAACTGCACGGGCAGGGGCAGTTCGCCCAGCAGCACCCAGGCGACCAGAAGCGCCACGACGACCTCGATCAGCGCCACCAACGACGCCAACCGCGAGCCGAGGCGGCGTGCAGCCGCGATGCCACTCGCGTAGGGCACGGCGCCGGCCAGCACGCCCAGCACGAGCACCGGCACGAACCATGGCACGGTGCCGATCGCATAGGTCACCGGCGACGTGGAAGCGCGCAGCTCGACCAGGCCCAACCCCCCGGCGAGCACCAAGGAGATCGCGCCCACACCGAGTGCGGCGGCGGCTAGCGCGATCGGCGGCATCGGGTTCTCGTCGTACGCCGAGAGCACGAAGTACGTCGCCGCGCCCAGCATTGCTCCGAGCGCCCACAAGACGCCGATCAGGCTGGTGCCCGAGCCCGATCCGGAGAACACGCCCAGCATCAGCACCAGGCCGAACCCGGCGACGACCGTGCCGGCCACCACCGCCAGACCCGGGCGCTGGGCGTGACGCAGCCACAGCCAGCCCATCACGGCCACCGGGGCGGCGTACTCGATGAGGAGGGCGGTCGAGACCTGCAGGTGCGACACAGCGTTGAAGTACGCCAGTTGGCAGCCGGCCACGGCGACGACGCCGTAGGCGAGGATCACACCGAGGTTTGCGCGGACCAGCTCGGTCCGGCCTCGCAGGCTCAGATACCCCGGCACCGCCAGCACGATGGCGGCAACGGAGACCCGCACCGTCACCGCGGCTCCCGCCGACCAGCCGGCCTCGAGCATGCCCTTGGCGACGGCGCCGGAGACGCCGAACGACGCGGCTGACACCAGCGCGAAGGCAAGTCCCGACACCGATGCGCGGGTGCCGTGCGCCGCCCGCGCGGCACCCCGAGAGTCATGAGTGATTGTCGCCATGACATGTGACACTACGTCGCGAGTAGTAACCTGTCAAAGTGATATTCGCTCATGACACAGAGACGGCTTTGGTCGCAACCGCGGACCTCGTGAACTCGGCCGGCCCGCCCGAGACTCTCGGCACCCTCGATGCCCTGGACGAGTTTCTGGCGACCCATAATTTCTCGGGTTCGCGCCGTCACGACGAGGCCGAGCTCCGGGCCGTTCACGACCTGCGCCCCCGGTTGCGGGCCTTGCTGAGCGCGGACCGTGACGAGGCTGTCGAACTCGCCAACCGGATCCTGGCCGACGCGCAGGCACTCCCCCAGCTGGTCCGCCACGACGGGTGGGACTGGCACCTGCACGTCGTGGATGCGAGCCGTCCGCTGACGACCAGGATCGCCGTCGAGGCGGCCATGGCCATGGTCGACGTGATCCGGGCCGACGAGCTCGGCCGGATCTCGACCTGCGAACGAACCGGCTGCTCAGGAATCGTGGTCGACCTCTCCCGCAACCGGTCCCGCCGCTACTGCAGCCTGGGTTGCGGCAATCGGGCCGCCGTCGCGGCCTATCGGGCGCGCCGGGCGCAGACCTGACTGGCCCGATCCTGACCAGCTAGTCGCGGGTCTGGTTCGCGGCGTACGCCGAGGTGTCGGCAGTCGCCATCGGCCCGTCCCAGACCTGTGGCAGTGGAAGCGCCACCTCGGGGACAATGCGCCGGACGATCTCGTCGAGCACGCGCTCGGCATCGCCGACCCACAGGTGCTTCGAGCCGGGCATCGCCACCAGTTCCATGTGGGGCACCGCCGCGAAGCGCTCCCGCGCTTCCGCCGGCCGCAGATAGTCGTCGTGTTCGGGGATCAGCCCGACCAAGGGCTTCCCAGACTCCTGCCAGACCGCGAGGTGCTCCGGAGCAGAGAAACGCAGCGGGGGCGACAGCAAGATGGCCCCGACGACCGCGGGATCGTGGCCGTGCATCAGAGCCAGATCGGTGCCGAAGGACCACCCCACGAGCCAGATCGACGGCAGGTCGGCGTACTCGGCGTACTCGATCGCGGCGGCCACGTCGAGGGCCTCGCCGCGCCCGTTGTCGAAGGTGCCCTGGCTGGTGCCCTGGACACTCCAGGTGCCTCGTGTGTTGAACCGGAGTACGGCGATCCCGGCCAGCGCCGGCAGTCGGTACGACGCCTTGCGGAAGACGTGGCTGTCCATCATGCCGCCGTGCGTGGGCAGGGGGTGTAGGCAGACCATGGTCGCGACAGGGGGTCGGCCGGCCGGGACCGCCAGCTCTCCGATCAGCTCCAGACCGTCGGCCGTGTGCAGCGTGATCGGCTCTCGGTGGGCGGGCAGGATCGAGTTCGCACGGATCTTGGCTGACACCGCTGCAGGCTATCGGCCCGCAGCGCGTCGACCCGCGACCGGTCGGGTAGGTTCAAGGCTCGTGAGGCTGGTCGTGGCGCGGTGTCAGGTGGACTACGCCGGGCGCCTCACCGCACACCTGCCGATGGCCACCCGAGTGCTGATGATCAAGGCCGACGGGTCCGTCCTGATCCACTCCGACGGCGGTTCCTACAAGCCCCTGAACTGGATGTCCCCGCCGTGCACGCTGCGTGAAGGCCGCGATGACGAGGGCCGCATCGAGTGGACCGTCACGTCGAAGACCGACGACACCCTCCGCATCCTCATCGACGCCGTGCTGCACGAGACCACTCATGACCTCGGTGTCGATCCCGGCCTGCAGAAGGATGGGGTCGAGCGGCACCTGCAAGAGCTGCTCGCCGAGCATCCGACCGCCCTCGGCGAGGGCTTCACCCTGGTTCGCCGCGAGTACCCCACCGCCATCGGCCCGGTGGACCTGATGTGCCGCGACTCCGGCGGCGCGGCAATCGCGGTGGAGGTCAAGCGGCGCGGGGAGATCGACGGCGTCGAGCAGCTCACCCGCTACCTCGAACTGCTCAACCGGGACCCGCTGCTGGCGCCTGTGCGTGGGATCTTCGCGGCCCAGGAGATCAAGCCGCAGGCCCGGGTGCTCGCCACCGACCGAGGCATCGCCTGCGTAGTCGTGGACTACGACGCGTTGCGCGGCCTGGATAACGCCGAGCACCGGCTGTTCTGAGCCCGGCTAGTTCAGGCCCGGCTCTCTGAGGGAGGGCTACTCCCCGGCAGCCTTGGGCGCCGTAGGGTCAGCGGCTGCGGACCCCTGCTCGCGTACGACGTAGTCCTCGATGTTGCTGATGTTGTCCTGGTTGCGGCTCACGACGGTCAGCAGGTCGCTCATCGTCGCGACCTCCTCGACCTGTTCCTTGATGAACCACTGCATGAACTGTTCGGAGGCGAAGTCGGACTCCTCGCGCGCGGTCTTCAACAGCGCACTGATCTGCTCGGTGACCCGCTTCTCCTGCTCGAGGGCGAGCGCTACCGGCGCTACGAGGTCCTCGAACGTCGGGATCGGGGCTTCGACGCCGGGGATCGTCACGCCCGCGTCGGTGTCGAGGAGGTATTGGACCATCATCATCGCGTGCTCGCGCTCTTCGAGGGCCTGGGCGTAGAAGAACGCCGCCATCTGGGGCATCGTCAGCGCGTCGTAATAGACAGCGCAGGCGAGGTATTGGTTGTGGGCGGCCAGTTCGTTGCCGATCTGGGTGTTGAGTTGGGCGACGAAGCGTGCTGCCGGCACCGGGGCTCCTTGGCTGTCGTACGGGTCGGGTCGAGGGTGTCAGGCAGCCCGGTCGAGCTTCTTGGCCGCCGCCTTCTTGGTCTTGGCTTTGACGAGTTTGCGCTTCTTCACCGTATATCCCGCCGGAAGCGCCCCCTCCTTCAACATCCTGATGGGGCAGCGCTCGCAGCGCGACTTGGACACGCAGCACTTCGACTTCGGTTTGCGCTGCTTCCCGGCCACGCGGCGAGGTTAGCCGACCAGGTTAGGAATACCTAACCTAAGTCCCGGGATCCGGACATCCGGCTCTGGACCATTAGGGTCTCATCATGGTCAACCTCACCCGGATCTATACGCGGACCGGCGACGGCGGTCGCACTCGGCTCGGTGACATGAGCGAGACCACGAAGACCGATTCCCGACTCCAGGCCTTCGCCGACGTCGACGAGACCAATGCCCAGCTCGGGGTCGCGCTGGCTGCCGGTCAGCTCGACGAGGACGTGATTGCGGTCCTGACCCGGGTGCAGAACGACCTCTTCGACGTCGGCGCCGACCTGTGCACACCCGTCGTACCGGATCCCGAGCATCCCCCGCTCCGCACCGAGCAGGCGTACGTCGATCGCCTCGAAGGGTGGTGCGACCACTACAACGCCGATCTGCCGAACCTGCGCTCGTTCATCCTCAACGGCGGCACGATCGGCGCCGCCCATCTCCATGTCGCTCGCAC
>JAKFXV010000197.1 GCA_021731205.1 Nocardioides sp.
TGACACTCCAAGGCAGCTGGGCAAGCGGGCCGCGGACGGCACCTGCTGAACAGGTAGATGATGACTTTGTGATGACCGAGTCAAGTTAGAAAGCTTTCAGGCTCGGTTCCCCAGAGGGAACCGAGCCTGAAATTCGTAGCGGGGGCAGGATTTGAACCTGCGACCTCTGGGTTATGAGCCCAGCGAGCTACCGAACTGCTCCACCCCGCGTCGGTGAGACGATCCTACGGGAGCGCCTAGTGGGGTCCAAATCGGTTGGCGAGCAAGGGACTCGGTGAGACCGTGACTTCAAGCCGGGTCGGCGCAACTCCCCTTGATTTCAAGCCGGGTGGGCGCGGAATCCTGTGATTTCGCGCCGGGTGGGCGTGAATGTGTGTGATTTCGCGCCGGGTCGGCGGGTTATTGGTTGTCTTGGGCGATGGTGAGGGCGCGGTCGATCTTGGCTCGGGCGGCGTCGACCTTGGCGGCGTACTCCGCGAGGTCGCCGCGCTGGAGGGCCGCGTCGGCCTGGACGAACAAGGCGTCAGCCTCGCTCAGCAGGCGGCGGATCTGTACCTGCGGCGTCCCGGTCGGGGCCGGGTCCGGCTCGCCCGGGTCGGGCTCCGGGTTCGGCTCGGGCTCGACCGGAGGAGCATCCGGGTCGAGGTCGAGCAGGTTGAAGACCGCCTCCGACAGCGTGGTGCCGACACCGACGGTCTCGCCGAACGACACCGCCACGAAGCGCAGCACCGGATAGTTGCCCTCACCGGTCGTGCGCTGGGTGTAGAGCGGCTGGACATACAGCAGCCCGCCTCCCACCGGCAGCGTGAGGAGGTTCCCCCGGAGTACGGCGGCGTTGGGGTCGTTGGTGAACGGCAACAGCACCTGCTTGACGCCCTCGTCCGAGCCGATCTGGTTCGCGATCTGGCCGGGGCCCGGGATCTGGGTGCTCGAGCCGAGCCGCAGCACCCGCATCGTGCCGTAGCTCTCCTGCGAAGCATCGGCGTCCACCGACACGAACGCCGCGAGGTTCTGCCGCTTCGACGGGACATAGACCGAGGTCAGCGAGAACGCCGGCTTCTCGCCGCCGCTCGGCGTCGCCACCGACAGCCGGTACGGCGGCTGCAGGCTCGCGCCCTGGTTGGGATCGGTCGGCACATCCCACTGGTCGTTCTGCTTGTAGAAGTCGTCGGCGTCCGTGACGTGGTACTTCGCGAACATGAAGCGCTGCACCTTGAACAGATCCTCGGGATAGCGCATGTGGTCCAGCAGCTCCGCCGGGATCTCCGACTTCGGCTGCACCGTGTCCGGGAAGGTGTTCATCCAGGTCTGCAGGATCGGGTCGTCCTCGTCCCAGGCATACAGCGTCACCGTGCCGTCATAGGCGTCGACGGTGGCCTTGACCGCGTTGCGCATGTAGTTGATCTCGTCGGTCGGCAGCGCCAACTGAGGGACGCCGGAGGCCAGCGAGTCGCTGATCATGTCGCGGTAGGACTCCCGTTGCGACAGCGGATAGCGATCGGTCGTCGTGAAGCCGTCGATCAGCCACACGACCCGGCCGTCGACCACGGCCGGGAACGCGTCCTCGTCGACGCTCAACCACGGCGCGACCTTCTGCACCATGTCGCGCGGGTTGCGGTCATAGAGGATCTTGGAGTTCTCGTGCACCCGGCCCGACAGCACCAGGTTGGCGTCGGAGAACCGGATCGCATAGAGCAGCTTGTTGAGCAGGTTGCCGACCGGGACGCCCGCCTTGCCGTCGTACGTCGTGGTGCGGTCGCCGCCGCTCTCGCCGTCCTCCCCACCGGGCAGATCGAGCTCGATGTCCTCGGAGTCGGGGCTGGGCTTGCCGACGACGGAGTACTCCGGGGACTTCTCGCCGAAGTAGATCCGACCCTCGTAGCCGCCCTCGCGCAGGTTGGACAGGTCACCGGTGGGCGGGATGTCGGTCTCGGCCCAGGCCGGCTCGTCCCCGGTCAGCTGCGCGCCGTCGCCGGCCGGACGCTGGTTGCCGTACGCCGCCACCACGCCGTAGCCGTGGGTGTAGACCGTGCGCAGGTTGGCCCAGTTCTTGGAGTCGTCGGGCAGGCCGTCCTGATCGAGCTCGCGCACACCGAGCACCAGGTCGCGCTCCTGACCCTCGATGACGTAGCGGTCCACATCGAGCACCGGCGCCACGGAGTAGTAGCCGCGCACCTGCTGCTTCTGCTCGAAGGTGTCGCGCACCAGCTGCGGGTCGACCAGCCGGATGCCGGGGTTGTTGATCGCGGCGGTCGCGAGATCCCGGGACTCCAGCGCCGGCGTGCCGACGTACGGCTCGATGACGGCGTCGTCGATGGCATAGGCGTCGCGGGTGGCCTCGATGTTCTTCGCGATGTACGGCGCCTCCTTGTCCGCCTCGGTGGGCGTGACCTGGAAGCGCTGCACCAGCGCCGGCCACAGCATCCCGAGCAGGATCGCGGAGAGCACCAACAGGCCCAACCCCACCGACGGCAGCAGCCAGGTGCGCAGCCACACGTTGAGGATGAACAGCACCGCGCAGATCAGCGCGATCGACATCAAGATGTTGCGCGCGGGCAGCTCGGCGTTGTCGCGGGCGTACGTCATCCCGGTCACCAGGCCGCCGCCGGCGCTGACCAGGTCGAACCGGCCGAGGTAGTAGTCGGCCGCCTTGAACAGCACGAACAGCCCGACCAGCACCGACATCTGCACCTGCGCCGCGTCGGAGAACCGTTCGTGGCGCGACTGCAGCCGGATGCCGCCGTACAGATAGTGCACGAGGGCCGACGCGATCAGGCAGACGATCGTCACGGCCATGAAGAAGTCGACCAGGAAGTGGAACCACGCGAGATCGAAGACGTAGAACCCCAGATCGCGGCTGAAGTAGGGGTCGCTCTGCCCGAACTCCTCGCCGTGGCGCCAGAGCTGGTAGTTGCGCCACTGGGCGGAGGCCGAGGAGCCCGCGAAGAGCCCGATCAGCGCCGAGAGGCCGAACAGCAGGGTGCGGCGCATCGGGGTCAAGATGTCGCGGTAGCGATCGAGGGAGTCGCGCTGCACGCTGGTGGGCACCACGAACGGCCGGAAGCGATGCGCGAGATACATCGTCACGCCGAGCGAGATCGCCATCACCACGCTGAACACGAGGAACAGCCCGACCCGGGTCACCAGCTGGGTGGTGAAGACCTTGGAATAGCCGACCGAGCCGTACCACAGCTTCTCGGTCCACAACGAGGAGAGCCCGGTGAAGGTCAAGAAGATGATGGCGGCGATGAAGCCGGTGATGATCAGCGCGCGCGAACGACCCGAACGGCGCTCTTGGGGCGGCGCCGTCCCTGCGGTCTCGTCGTCAAACAATTCACTCATCGTGCTGGCTGCTCCTCCAGGGTCGTCCGCAACAACTCAATCAGGCTCGGGACCAGATCGGGGCCCGACACCACGGACTGGGCCTCGTCGTGGGCACGCATCCGGAGCGCGCAGTACGCCGCCCCGCTCCTCGTGACCCCGGCGACCAGCCGCACCTCTTGGCGCTGCGGGTGCTCCGCGGCGTACTCCGCCGCCTGGCCGGGATCGTCGGGCAGGTCGGTGTCGGCCTCCGGCGGGAGTACGACGCGCTCGACGGCCGCGACGCAGCCGACCACGTCGGCCGGCCACACGACGGTGCTGAGGAAGTCCTCCAACGCGGCGGCGGGCAGCTGCTGGGTGTCCTGCTCGATCGGGGTGAGCCCGTCCCGCTCCTGCGCGGGGTCGAGGCCGAGGGCTTCGGCGAGGTGCGGCTCGCGGGCCAGCAGCTCGGCGGTGGGCACGAGGGCGTACAACCGCGCCGCCTGGTCCCAGCCGGCGGTCGCGACGTGGCTCTCGACCTCGATGACGCTGGCCTCGAGGGTGGCCTGCTCACTCATGCGGGTCACTCATCAGGAGCCCTCGCAGGAGGGGAGCTCGGCGTCGGGGTTCTTCGCCCAGGTCTGCACCGAGGCGAGCGCGTCGGCCATCGTGGTGGCCTTGACCAGCTGCATGTCGCCGCGCGGGGCGCCGAGGGCCTCGGCGCAGTTGTCGGCCGGGACGAGGAAGATCTCGGCGTCGGCCTTGTTGGCGGCCACGATCTTCTGCGGGATGCCGCCGATGGGGCCGACGAGGCCCTGAGGATCCTCGATCGTGCCGGTGCCGGCGACGATCTTGCCGCCGGTCAGCGAACCGGGGGTGAGAGTGTCGTAGATCGCCAGGGAGAACATCAGCCCCGCGCTCGGGCCACCTATGTTGTCCGGGATGTTGACCCGGACCTTGAACGGGAAGTCGAAGCCGAGTCCGGGCACGATGCCGATCCGCGGGACCCCGTCCAGCAGTTCGGGGGTGACCTCGACGGTCTGGTCGACGCCGTCGCGGGTGATGCCGAACTCGAGTGGCTCGCCGGCCGTGGCTCGTCGTACGGCGTCGATGACCTGCTGTCTGGTGGTGACGGGCTGTCCGCCGACGGTCCGGAGCACGTCGTGCACCTCGAGCTTGCCGTCGGCCGGCTCGTCCTGGCTGACGCTGAGGACCTGGAGCGCGGGCTGGGGGTCGAGGCCCAGCTCGACCATCGCCGCGGCGATCGCGAGGTCCTGGGAGGCGACCATCTGGACCTCCGACTCGAGCTCGGCGTCCTCGCGCGTCTCCCCGTCGGCATACACCGAGTCGCGCGGGACGACGGCTCGCTCGGGGCTGAGCCAGGCCTGGATCACGTCGACGAGGGTGATCCGGGCGTCCGGGAAGGTGACGTAGACGGTGGTCATCCGCAGCTGGCCGTCGTCGCGGAAGGTCTCGCGGCCCTCGACCTCGACGTACTCCTCGCCCTTCTTCTGGCCCAACACGTCGACGGTCGGGCCGGGTGAGTAGGTGACATAGGGCAGCGGCACCAACAACACCGCCGCCCACAGGGCGAGCAGGACAGGAACCGCCACGAGGGTGCGGCGGGTGCGACGTTTCACTCGGCCACCCGGACATCGCAGTGGGGCACCCGCGCGCTGCTCTGTGGCACGCGCGCCTCGAGGGCGGCTCCCCGTGCGTCGTTCATGCGGGCAAGCCTCTCACC
>JAKFXV010000103.1 GCA_021731205.1 Nocardioides sp.
CGTTGACGGGCACGTTCCTCGTGCGCTGCATTGCAGCACCGTTCGCCCATCCGCTGTTCACGTCGTTCGTCGGCATCGGCGTGGGCATCGCCGTAGCGACCCGCAGTTCCTTCGTGAGGTACGCCGCGCCGGTCGCCGGCTACGTCGCCGCCGTGTCCGCACACGGCCTGTGGAACGGCTCCACTCTCGGCGGCGTCGACAACTTCCTCGCGGTCTATGTGACCTTGATGGTGCCGGCCTTCATCGCTGTCGTCGTCTTCGCGATCTGGCGGCGGCGCGCGGAGAAGACCATGCTGACGCGCGCCTTGGCGGATGCTGCCGCGCGCGGCCTGATCCCGGCTACCGACATCGGTTGGGTGGTGGACCTGCCTGCGCGGCGGGAGGCCCGTCGGCACGCGCTGCGAGAGGGCGGCCGCGACGGGGAGGCAGCCATGGAGGAGTACCAGCAGGCCGCGATTGAGCTCGGTTTCCTGCATCACCGCTATCTTCGTGGTACGGCGCCCCGGGATTTCGCCGCCCGGGGACAGGACTACGTCTCACGACTACAGTCCGTCCGCCCGTATATCTCCTTCCCCGGACAGGTGGTTCCAACCCGATGAACAACCGAGGTGCATCTCCCACCCAGGAGTGGCTGCCCACGGACTCAGGGGACGCCGCCTCGATCGGGGACCAGACCCGGATGGTCACCGCGCTGGTGCAGCTGCGCAGTGCCTTGCAGGAAGCAACCTTGCCGCTGGAGTTGCCTGGCGTCGCAGACCTGCGCACCAGCCAGTCCGAGATGGTCGCTCAACTCGAGGACTACGTCATCCCGCGACTGATGACGATCGACGCCCCGCTGTTGGTCGTCGTCGGCGGTTCGACCGGTGCCGGGAAGTCGACGCTGGTCAACTCCCTGGTGGGGCAACGCGTGACCGCACCCGGCGTACTGCGCCCGACGACTCGCTCGCCCGTGCTCGTCCACAATCCGGCCGACGCGTCCTGGTTCGGCCAGGACCGCCTCCTGCCCGAGCTCGAACGGGTCGAGCGCAGCACGAACGACCCCGGCGCTCTTCAACTGGTCGCCAGCGACGAGATCCCACCCGGGCTCGCGGTCCTCGACGCGCCCGACATCGATTCCGTCGAGGAGCGCAACCGGACCTTGGCGGCTCAGCTGCTGGCCGCCGGCGACCTGTGGCTGTTCGTGACCTCCGCCGCCCGGTACGCCGACCAGGTGCCGTGGGACTTCCTGCGTCAGGCGGCCGAACGCTCGGCTGCCGTTGCGATCGTGCTCGACCGCACCCCCGAAGACGCCGTACAGACGGTGTCGACGCACTTGTCGCGGATGCTGGCCAGTCGCGGACTGAAGGACTCCCCGCTGTTCACGGTCACGGAGGGGACGGTCAACGACGACGGGTTGTTGCCGGCTCAAGATGTTGCACAGATCCGTTCGTGGCTGCTCACCCTCGCGGCCGACGCCGAGGCCCGCCAGTCTGTGGTCAAGCAGACGCTCACCGGTGCCATCCGCAACATCTCTCGCCATACCCACGTGATCGCCGACGGTGCCGCAGAGCAACACAAGGTCGCCGCCCAGCTCCGCGCCGACGCCAAGAGCGCCTACGACCGGGCCAACCAGAGCATCGCTTCGGCATCGGCGGACGGCACGCTGCTGCGCGGCGAGGTGCTGGCTCGGTGGCAGGAGTTCGTCGGTACGGGCGAACTGCTGCGGTCGTTGGAGACCCGTGTCGGGTGGCTACGCGATCGCATCGTCGGTGCCGTGCGGGGCAAGCCACAACAGGCCGAACGAGTCACGGTGGCCGTGGAGTCCGGTCTGCAGACGCTGATCCTCGAACATGCCGAAGCAGCCGCCGAGCGGGCGGAGGCATCCTGGCAATCACTGGCGCCCGGCAAGGCGCTGCTCGCTGATGCGGGCGAGGACTTGGGTCGGGCTTCGCGCACCTTCCGGGTGCGTGCCGAGCGCGCGGTGCGCGAATGGCAACAAGACGTGCTCAACATGGTCCGCACCGAGGGTGCGGACAAGCGCACTACCGCGCGCTTCATGGCCCTCGGAGTCAATGGCCTGGGCGTGGCGCTGATGATCGTGGTGTTCGCACACACCGGGGGGCTGCTCATCGGTGCGGAAGCCGGCGTTGCCGGCGGAACGGCCTTGCTCGGCCAGAAGCTGCTGGAGGCGGTGTTCGGCGACCAGGCCGTGCGAAGCCTCGCCGAGCGGGCGCGCAAGGACCTGGAGGTGCGGGTGCGCGCGCTGATCGACTCGGAGTCCTCGCGGTACTTGGAATTGGTCGACAGCCTGGGGATCTCCGAGACGACGCCCGATCAACTGCGCGACGCTTCCCGTCGGGTGGATGACCTGCGCTTCGGCACCCAGCCCACGCCAGGTGCGCTCACGCCTTAGGCTGTACCTCTTCAGCGAACCCACCCGATGTACCCCCACCTGTTTTACCCGCGTGATTTGCCCGTCTAATTTGCCCGTCTGATTTTGTACGCCCCCCGCCTTCTTACTCGTTGCCAGTGCTACAAGTCGAACCTCGATTTGGGGAGAACATGACGTCCTTGCTCGAAGGGGCCAAGCGATTGGTCACCAGGAGCCCGGAGATCGGAGCCAGGGTCGAAGGCCTCACCGCCGCGGTCGACGCCGCGCGGGGACGCCTCGATGACGCCTTGGTCGACGAGACCCAAGCCGTCATCGACCGGGCGGCCGGTCGGTTGCGGCTCTCCGCTGATCACACGGTTGTCGCGATCGCGGGAGCGACGGGCTCGGGCAAGTCGTCGACGTTCAACTCACTGACCGATCTGGAGTTGTCCGCCACGGGAGTTCGCCGGCCCACCACGTCGTGGGCCTCGGCCTGCGTATGGGGCAGCGACGGCGCCGAGGAGCTGCTGGAGTGGCTCGGGATCCCGCCCCGTCATCAGACCACCCGGGACTCGATGTTGAGCACAGGTCGTGAAGACAACTCGTTGCAAGGCGTCGTGTTGCTGGACCTGCCCGACCATGACTCGACCGAGGTGTCCCATCACCTCGAAGTGGATCGCCTGGTGCAGCTGGCCGATCTGCTGATCTGGGTGCTCGACCCCCAGAAGTACGCCGACGCAGCGATCCACGACCGCTACCTCGCGCCGCTCTCCTCCCACCAAGACGTCACCTTGGTGGTCCTCAACCACCTCGACACCGTCCCCGAGGACCGGCGCGCGGCGATGCTCGACGACGTACGCCGACTCCTGGCCGCGGACGGCATGCCTAAGGTGCCGGTGCTCGGCATCAGCGCCCTCGAAGGCTGGGGGATCGACGAGCTGCGTCGTGAGATCGCACTGCGGGTGAGCGCCAAGAAGGCCACCAAGACTCGGATGGAGGCCGACCTGCGGGCTGCCGCGCAGCGGATGTTGGACGTCTCCGGCACCGCCAGGCCAGGCACCCTGGCCCGCGAGCGGATCGCAGCCCTCGAAGCTGCGTTCGCAGACGCCGCGGGGGTCCCGACCGTGGTCGAGGCGGTCGAAGAGTCCATTCGGATGCGCGCGCAGCGAGCAACCGGGTGGCCGGTCACCGCTTGGTTCTCGAAGTTGCGCCCGGACCCCCTCAAGCGCCTGCACCTCAACCTCGGCACAGCGGGCAAGGAGTTGACCGGGCTCAGTCGCACGTCGGTGCCTGAGGCAACCCAGGTGCAGCGAGCGCGAGTCGATGCCGCCGTACGCGAGTTGGCGGACGAGGTCTCCGGCGACCTGACCCGGCCGTGGGCGTCCTCGGTGCGGCGGGCCTCGATCGCACGACTCGACGACTTCACCGACCGCTTGGACGGTGCTCTCGCCTCGACCGACCTGGGTGTCGAGAAGATCCCCGGCTGGGCGGGTCTCGTGCGGCTGGTCCAGTGGGTGTTGATCATCGCCGCCCTCGGCGGCGGCGTGTGGCTCACGGCGCTGGCCGTCATGAAGTTCCTCGACATGCCTGCCCCGCCCACGCCCACCGTGCAAGGCATCGCCCTTCCGCTGGTCTTGCTGATAGGCGGCATCGCGGCTGGAGTGCTGTTGGGCCTGGTGTGCAAGGCCTTGGTCTCATCCAGCGCCAAGAGTCGGGCTCGGATCGCCGACCGCCGGCTGCGAGACGCGATCTCAGGGGTCTCCGACGACCTCGTGATCGCCCCCATCAAGGCTGAGTTGACGGCATACGACACCACGCTGACCGGGCTCACCCGGGCGATCAAGTAGGGACCTATGGCTGACTACATCTTCACGCTGCGAAGCGTGCGCAAAGCACACGGCGACAAGGTCGTGTTGGACAACGTGACGCTGTCCTTCCTCGCCGGCGCCAAGATCGGGGTCGTCGGACCCAACGGCACCGGCAAGTCGTCGTTGCTCAAGATCATGGCGGGGCTCGACCACCCCAACAACGGCGACGCCATGCTGGCTCCCGACGCGACCGTGGGCATGCTGCAGCAGGAGCCGCCGCTGACCGAGGGGAAGACCGTCCAGGAGAACGTCGAAGAGGCCGTCCACGAGCTCAAGGCCAAACTGGAGCGCTTCAACGAGATCTCCGAGGCGCTCGGCGACCCCGACGCCGACTTCGACTCGTTGTTGGCCGAGATGGGCGACCTGCAGACCGACCTCGACCATGCGAGCGCCTGGGACCTCGACAGCCGGCTCGACCAGGCGATGGACGCGCTGCGGTGTCCGCCGTCGGATGCGCTGGTCGACCACCTGTCCGGTGGCGAACGCCGCCGAGTCGCGCTGTGCAAGCTGCTGCTCCAGCAGCCCGACCTGCTGCTGCTCGACGAGCCCACCAACCACCTCGACGCCGAGTCGGTGCAGTGGCTCGAGGGCCACCTCGCGTCGTACCCCGGAGCCGTGCTCGCCGTGACACACGACCGCTACTTCCTCGACAACGTCGCCGAGTGGATCCTGGAACTCGATCGCGGAAAGACGCACCCCTACGAAGGCAACTACTCGACGTACCTCGAGACCAAGAAGGAACGCCTCAAGATCGAGGGCGCCAAGGACGTCAAGCGCGCCAAGATGCTCGAGCGTGAGCTCGAGTGGGTG
>JAKFXV010000052.1 GCA_021731205.1 Nocardioides sp.
TAGCCATGAACTCCTCCTTCGCACGCCGCGTCCCCCGTGGGTGCGGCCTACGTCTAGTCCAACGAAGCGGCTGTCGGGAGGATTCCCACCGCGGCGTTGGCGCTTACAACAGAACAGACGCGCTGGAGGGGCGGGGAGTTTCCCAGAAGCTCAACTCTCAGGGACTTCTCAGGGGTACCCATCGGGGCCAAGCGTCTAGAGCGAGGCGTCGGCCAGGCCCAGGCGGTCGAGGATCCAGGCGAGCGAGAACGCCCGATCGTGCCAGGCCTTGTAGCGTCCCGAGACGCCGCCGTGTCCGGCGGCCATCTCGGTCTTGAGCAAGAAGTCCCGGCGACCGCTCGCGGTGACCCGCAGCTTCGCGATCCACTTGGCTGGCTCCACGTAGAGCACCCGAGTGTCATTGAGGGAGGTCTCGGCCAGGATGGGGGGATAGTCCTGCGCGACCACGTTGTCGTACGGCGCGTAGGCGCGAATCCACTCGAAGGCATCCGGATCCTGCTCCGGATTGCCCCATTCGTCGTACTCGATGACGGTCAGCGGAAGGCTCGCGTCGAGCATGGTGGTGAGCGTGTCGACGAAGGGAACGGCCGCCACGATGCCGGAGAACAACTCCGGTGCCTGGTTGGCAACGGCGCCCATGAGCAGACCGCCGGCACTGCCACCCTCCGCGACCAGCCGGTCCGGCGTGGCCCACCCGGACTCGATCAGATGCCGAGCACACGAGATGAAGTCGGAGAAGGTGTTCTGTTTGTGTGCCAGCTTCCCGGTGTCGTACCACCGGCGGCCCAGCTCGCCACCGCCACGCACGTGGGCGATCGCGAACGCTCCGCCGCGCTCGAGCAGTGACAATCGCGCCACCGAGAAGTAGGGATCCATCGACGCTTCATACGCGCCATAGCCGTAGAGGAGCAACGGCAGTGGACGTCCTGGCGCCCGATCACGACGGCACACGAGCGAGATCGGGATCTGCTCGCCGTCGTGACCGGTGGCCCACAGGCGTCGCTCGAGGTAGTCCTCGGGGTTGAAACCGCCGAGCACGGGCGTGCGCTTGAGCAGCGTCAGCCGACGAGCCGCGACGTCGTAGTCGTAGACCGAGGCAGGCACGGCCAGCGACGCATAGCCCAGCCGAATCACCGGTTGGTCGAAGCTCGGGTTGGCGCCACTCCCCACGGAGTAGATCTCGGCGTCGAACGCCACCACGTAGTCGTCGCCGACTCCCTGGTCCCCGAGTTCGAGGATGCGCAGTTGGGTGAGGCCTTCGCTGCGCTGGTTGATGACGAGGTGACCGGCGAAGGCATCGACACTTTCGAGTCGCACGGTTGGGTCGTGAGCGATGAGGGTGGTCCATGCCTCTGGCTCCGTCGGTTCCAGCGGCGCTCGAGACAACTCGAAATCGGCTCCAGTGAGGTTGTGCAGGACCAGGAAGCAGGCATCCCCTCCGATGATCGCGGGCTCGAGGGCGTACTCCAGCCCTTCGCGTCGCGCGGCGAACCGCCACAGACCTCGATCGGGGTCGTCGGCATCGAGGACGTGGTACTCCGTCGTTGTCTTCGAACCAGCCGACACCAGCACGAAGCGGTCGTCGCGACTCCGGCCGACCCCCACCCAGAACCGTTCGTCGGGCTCGTGGAAGACGAGTTCATCGGTGTCATGAGTGCTGTGCAAGGTGTGACGCCACACCTTGTCCGAGCGCCAGGCGTCATCGACCGTCGTGTAGTAGAACGAGGAGCCGTCGCGGCTCCAGGTCGCCGACCCTCGAGTGCCGGTGATCTCGTCGGGCAGGAGCGCTCCACTGAGCAGGTCCTTGACCCGAATCGTGTAGCGCTCGTCGCCGACGACATCTGCGCCGTAGGCCAACAGCCGGCCGTCCGGGCTGACCGAGGAGCCGCCCATGCTGAAGAACTCGTGGCCTTCGGCCAGCACGTTGAGGTCGAGCAACAGTTCCTCGCCCGGAAGAGCCGCCTCGTCGGGGGAACAGTCCTCCGCGGGCTGGGGAGGGGTCCAATCGTCTGGCCGCGTGATCGGCACGCGGCACGACGCGCCGTACTCCTTGCCGACGAAGGAGCGGCTGTAGTACCAGTGCTGGCGATTGCGGGTCGGCACGGACAGGTCGGTCTCTTGGGTGCGCGACCGGATCTCGTCGAACAGGGCGCTGCGCAGCTCGGCGAGATGACTGGTGCGGGACTCGGCGTAGTCGTTCTCTGCCTCGAGGTAGGCCAGCACCTCGGGGTCCTCCTTGGCGCGCAGCCACTCGTAGTCGTCGATTCGGCTCACGCCGTGGTGGACGGTTTCGACTCGGCGCTGGGCGGCCAGCGGCGCAACGGGGGCTGGCGTGTCGGACGCTTGTGGGGTGGGCTCCATGAGAGGCGACGATAGCGTCGAGGAGTGGCCCGGCTGTTCGTCGACCTCAACGCCGACCTCGGCGAGGAGGTCACCGACGATATGGCGTTGCTGCGCGTCGTCAGCAGCGCGAATGTGGCGTGCGGTTATCACGCAGGGACGCGCTCGATCATGCAGGCGGTCTGCGCGGAGGCCGTCCGACGTGGAGTCTCGTTGGGGGCCCAGGTGTCCTACGCCGATCGGGAGGGCTTTGGCCGCCGCGATCGAGACCTTCCGGTCGACCTACTCGAGCAGCAGGTGGCTGACCAGGTGGGCACGCTGCGTGACATCGCAGTCGCCGAAGGCGGTCAGGTGGTCTACGTCAAACCACACGGTGCGCTGTATCACCGGGTCATCCACGACGTCGGTCAGGCCCGAGCCCTGCTCGCTGGCGCTCCCGGTTTGGCAGTGCTCGGGTTTCCCGGGGCGGTCCTCCTCGCTCAGGCCGAGGCCGCTGGCCGCAGCACCTTCCAGGAGGGCTTCCCCGACCGGGCCTACACCCCGGACGGACTGCTCGCGTCGCGGGAACTGCCTGGCGCCGTGCTCACCGATCCCGCCCAGATCGCCCGGCGTGCCGTTGTGCTGGCACAAAGCGTGGACTCGGTATGCGTCCACGGTGACTCGCCTGGGGCCGTAGCGGCCGCGCTCGCTGTACGACGAGCGCTCGAAGAGGCCGGGCGGGTGCTGAAAGGGCTCTAGCCGCCGCATCGATTTTCCACAGCCAAGGACCAAAACCTGTGGAGAATCGGGCGGGATCTGTGGACTCCGGGCTTTACTTTGTGGAGGACACGCCGGAATCCCGAAATCTCTGAAATCGGACACGAAATTCCCTTGCATCCATGGCCTGCGGGCGCGTAGAACTGTCTTTACCGAAACCCGCAAGGGGGCCGGTGACCAGGCAGAAAAGAAGGTCCGTACGCCGAGGCAACTCGACGCGTGGCTCCGGTGACGGGGGCGGCGGGACCGGGCGATCTGGTTGGTCGGTCGGGCGTCACACACCGGCCAAACCGAGGGGCTCCTGATGCTCATACCATCAAGAGCCCCTCACCCTATTTGCGCCCATACTTAAGCACATGCGCGCGCATCCTGTCGGCCCGCGAGCCCTGCTCGTCGAAGTTGCCTCCCCGGCCGCTGCTCGGTCCCTGGCCGTGTTCTTGCGCCAGGCCTGCCCGGACGTGCAAGACATCGTGCCCGCCGCGGCCACCGTCCTCCTGGACGGCATTGCCGATCATGAGCGGGTGGGCGTGGTGTTGAAGCGATGGCAGCCCACGGCGGAGTCGGTGGAAGGGCACGGGCCTGTGCTGCTCGTTCCGACGAGGTACGACGGGGCGGACCTGGCGCAGATCGCCGACTCGTGGGGGGTCAGCAGGCGCGAGGTCGTGGAGCGGCATACGAGCATCGAGTTCACGGCGGAGTTCTGTGGATTCAGCCCCGGTTTCGCCTACCTCGGAGGGCTTCCCGAGCGGTGGGCGATCCCCCGACGGCCGTCGCCACGAACGCGCGTTCCTGCCGGCTCGGTCGCCATCGGCGGTTCCTGGTGCGCGATCTATCCCCGGGCCTCGCCCGGCGGCTGGTCGATCCTCGGAGTCACTGAGCTCTCGGTCTGGGACCAGTCCCGCATCGAGCCGGCCCTGATCACTGCCGGAACGAAGCTTCGCTTCGTGGAGCAGTCGGCGTGACGCTGACGATCCTGGAACCAGGGCTACTCACGACCGTCCAGGACGCCGGACGGCCAGGCTTCGCCCATCTCGGGGTCCCGCGGTCGGGAGCACTCGACCAGGCGGCGGCCGCTCTGGCCAACCGGCTGGTCGGCAATCCCGGCTCCGCTGCGGTGCTGGAGACCACCCTGCTCGGAGCCCGCATCGGCGTTGACCAGGCCCTCACCTTCGCGGTGACCGGTGCGGAGGCCGAACTACGCGCGGGTACGGCGAAGGGTGCTCGCCGTCTGCCGTTCGCGGAGGCCTTCACCCTCCCTGCCGGGACCGAACTATGGATCGGTCCCGCAATCCGTGGGGTGCGGAGCTATCTGGCAGTCACGGGCGGAATCGAGGTGACCCCGGTGTTGGGATCGCGGTCGACCGACACCCTCGCCGAGGTCGGCCCGAGTGTTCTCTCGGCGGGTTGCGTCCTGCCGGTCGGGGTGGGCACGCTCACGCCTGCGGAAGCCCCGGCGACCGTCGTCCATCACGCCAGGTTGCCGACAGATCCCGCGATCGTGCACTTCCACGCGGGCCCTCGGGTCGACTGGTTCCGGTCTGGGAGCCTGCGCCAGCTGAGCGAGTCGGCGTACGTCGTGGCGCCTGAGTCGAGTCGGATCGGGCTGCGCCTGTCCGGCCCGGCGTTGCGCCGACACCGGGCCCGCCAGGGCGACCTGCCGAGCGAGGGAATGGTGCTGGGAGCCATGCAAGTGCCCCCGGACGGTCAGCCGGTGGTCTTTCTGCGTGACCACCCGGTGACCGGGGGCTACCCGGTGTTGGCGGTCGTCGACGAAGCCGATCTGGACCTGTGTGCACAACTTCGCCCCGGGGCCACGGTCCGCTTCGTGCCGGCCTGAGGCGGGACCTCACTCCTCGGCAATCTCGAGCGGCGCCAGCTGCGGGTCGGTCACGCTGAACGATCGCACC
>JAKFXV010000298.1 GCA_021731205.1 Nocardioides sp.
CACTGGCCCGCGTCGATCGGTGCCAACGCACCCGCGACCAGCAACTCCAAGTCGTCGAGTTCGCGAGGTGTCGGGCAGTGCTGCGGCACGGGCGCGCCCGACGGTTCGGTTGAGCTCGAGGTCACGGGGGTATCTTCGCAGAGACGCCGCCGCTAACTGGAGTGAGCAGGCTCGAGCCGCCGATCGCGGTGTCGCCAGCGCCCGCATCGAGTCGGCGTGACCAGTATCACGAGACATGCGACTTGAAATCGCTAACTATTGCAAGCACTATGGAGACATGGTTCGGATTCCTGGCGTCAAGGCCGCCGAATCGTTGGGTCAGACCTTGGGGGACTACCTCAAGGAGCAGCGAGTCGAGGCAGAGTTGTCGCTGCGCCAGCTTGCCGATCGGGCCGGGGTCTCCAACCCCTACCTGAGCCAGATCGAGCGTGGCCTGCGCCGACCGTCGGCCGACGTGCTCCAGCAGATCGCCAAGGGCCTGCGGATCTCCGCCGAGCAGCTCTACCTCCGCGCCGGGATCTTGGATCCCGACGAAGGCAGTGCCGGCTCGGTCGAGTTGGCAGTGCTCGGGGACCTGCGACTGACCGAACGCCAGAAGGCGTCCTTGCTCGAGGTGTACGCCTCGTTCCTCGCGCTCAACAAGAGCGCCACGCCATCAGCATCGACAACCGAGACAACCAAGACAACCAAGACAACCGTTTCAGCACACACCCAGGAGTAGACATGACCCGCACCGTTCACATGCCCATCCCCGCCGCAGTCGCCAAGCGGCTGCCCAACCTGCCCCACGAGGTCAAGGTGCCCCGCCCGGTGTACGCCACCGTCGGCGCCGGCGACCTTGCCGTCCAACGAGTCAAGGGCGCGGCGCTCGCGGTCCAGGAGCGGATCACCGGTGCCCAGAAGACGATCGCGACCAAGGCGACCGAGCTCAGGGACGACGTGGTGACCGACAACATCACCTCGGCCTCGACGGCGTACGCCGAGTTCGCGCGCCGTGGCGAGCAGCTCGTCGAGCGGATCTGGCCCTCGGAGCCGGCCACCAAGCTGGCCTCGGTGCCGGCAGCCAAGCAACCGGCAGCCAAGAAGCCGGCCCCCAAGAAGCCGGCCTCGAAAGCCCCCGTCAAGAAGGCCGCACCCAAGGTCGGCCCCCGCGCCGCTGCCCAGCCGGCCACGAAGGTGGCTGCGCCGAGGCCGACCACGACCAAGTAGCACCCAACAAGCCGATCGGCGCCCCGCGAATCGCTGGGGCGCCGATCGGTTTTCGTACTACCACCCTCCGGCTACGCTGTGGGCACCATGTTGGGCAATCACTCCTCGCATAATGCGGACGCGCTGCTGATCTTCACGATCGAGTTCTGGTTCTTGTATGCCGTGAGCATCGTGTTGATCGTGATCAAGGGCTATGCCCTTGCGCACGCCGTGCGCTTCTCCTCCGAGGCCTACCCGGCGGCCGACAAGCTGACCAAGGTGCTCTGGACGCTGATCTTGTTCTTCGGCTTCGTGACCGCCGTGCTCTTCTTCTTCGCGGGCGGTCGGCCCCACGGCATCATCCAGCTGATCTTCACCACCGCCGCGTTGGTGTTCCTCTGCGACGTCAAGCCGGCGTTGCAGGATCTGCGCAGCGGCTGATCCCAGCCGCCGCTCGTTGCGGACTCACTGTCCGCGCGCGGCGTACGCCGCTTCGGTCGCCGCCTTCGCCGGCCGCCACCAGGACTCGTGGTCGCGATACCAATCGATCAGCGCTGACAGCTCCCGTGCGAGGTCGGTGCGTTGCGGAATCCACCCGAGCTCGGTGCGCAGCTTGGTCGCGTCCAAGGCATACCTGAGGTCGTGCCCGGGCCGATCGGCCACGAAGTCGACGTCGTCCGGGGGCCGGTCGAAAGCAGCCAGCAGCACACCGACCAGGTCGCGGTTGCTGTGCTCGCCGTCGGCCCCGATCACGTAGGTCTCACCGATCCGACCGCGGTCGAGGATCGTCCAGACGGCCGACGAGTGGTCCTCGACGTGGATCCAGTCGCGGACGTGGCGGCCGTCGCCGTAGAGCCGGGGCCGCCGGCCGTCGAGCAGGTTCGTGATCTGGCGCGGCAGGAACTTCTCCACGTGTTGCCAAGGTCCGAGGTTGTTGGAGCAGTGGGAGATCGTGGCCCGCAGTCCCCGGCTGCGCACCCAGGCGCGCACCAGGTGGTCGGCGCCGGCCTTGGTGGCGGCGTACGGACTGCTGGGACGGTAGGGACTGGACTCGGTGAATCGCTGCTGCTCGTCGAGGGCCAGGTCGCCGTACACCTCGTCGGTCGAGACGTGGTGCAGTCGGCAGCCGGCTCGAGTGGCTGCCTCGACCAGCACATAGGTGCCGACGAGGTTGGTGGCCACGAAGGAGCCGGCGTCGCTCAGCGCCGTGTCGTTGTGGGACTCGGCTGCGAAGTTGACGACGGTGTCGTGGTCCCCGACCAGTCGCCCCACCAGGTCGGGATCGGCGATGTCGCCGACGACCACGGAGATTCGGCCGGCGGGCAGCGGGGCAAGTGCCTCGGGGGCGGCGGCGTAGGTCATCTTGTCGAGCACCGTCAGCGAGGCATCGGTGTGGTCGATGAGGAAGCGGCAGAAGTTGGCGCCGATGAAGCCGGCCCCGCCGGTCACCAGCACCCGCTCCATGATGGTCAGCCTAGGAGCCGATCCCTGCGGCCGCCTGCCGCGCGAGCCAGGCTCCCTCGACGATGTCGTCGAGAGAGTGCCGCATCGCCCAGTCGAGATCCCGCGCAGCCAGCTCGCCGAGGGCGACGATCCGGGCCGGATCTCCTGGCCGCCTGGGGTGGATCTCGGGCTCGAAGGCGATGCCGGTGATGCGGGAGATCGCGGTCATGATCTCGGCGACGGACACGCCGTTGCCGCTACCGAGGTTGTAGACCGGCTCGAGTGGTCGCCCGGCGGCCAGTGCCTTGGCGGCGGCCACGTGGCTGATCGCGAGGTCACCCACGTGGACGTAGTCGCGGACGCAGGTGCCGTCCGGGGTGGGGTAGTCATTGCCGTAGATCTTCGGCGTGCGCCCCTCGGCGAGGGCATCGAGCACCAGTGGGAAGAGGTTGTGCGGGCTGGTGTCGAGCAACTCGTCGCTGGCAGAACCGACCACGTTGAAGTAGCGCAGCGAGGTATGCCGCAATCCCGTGGCGACCGCCTGGTCGCGCAGTAGCCACTCGCCGATCAGCTTGCTCTCGCCGTACGGCGACTCGGGCCTGGTCGGGCTCTCCTCGGTCACGATCTCGGTGCTGGGTGTGCCGTAGGTCGCCGCACTGGAGGAGAACACGATCGCGCCGACGCCGCTGGTCTGCATCGCCGACAGCAGGCGGGCGGTGCCGGTGACGTTCTGTTCGAAGGTGTGCAGCGGGCGCTGCACGGAGACCCCGGCGTACTTGAAACCGGCGACGTGGACGACCCCGCCGACGTCGTGACGCGCCATCACGTCGGCGAGCAGCGCCTCGTCGAGGATCGTCCCCTCCACGAACGGCACGTCCTCGGGCACGAACTGCCGATGACCGCTCGACAGATCGTCGACCACGACCGGGGAGAGGCCCTCGTCGCGGAACGCTCGCACGACATGGGCGCCGATGTAGCCGGCCCCGCCGGTCACGAGCCAGGTGTTCGGATCCGCCACAGTCTTGGTGTTCCTCTCCGCTGATCCCCACTGGCGCGGGGGCCGACCTCCAAGGGTAGGCGTAGGCGTCCTTGGTGGCTGGGGTTTACAGCGCCCGCCACTAAACTCCGCGCATGCGCTGTGGCTCTCGGATCTGGCTCGCCATGGTCGGGGGCGTCCTGCTGTGTCTTGCGCTGGTCGCGACGGTCGCCGCCCCGGTGAACGCTGGGCGGGCCGAACTCCCGTTGGCCGGCCGGATCATCGTGATCGACGCCGGCCACCAGCTCGGCAACCGCAACTATCCGGCGCAGATCAACGCGCTGGTGCCGGCCGGCGGGTTCTCCAAACCCTGCAACACCACGGGGACCGCGACCAACGCGGGCTACCCGGAGGCGACGTTTACCTTCCGGGTGACGATGCGGTTGCGCAAGCGTCTGGAGCGGCTCGGGGCGCGGGTGATCCTGACCCGTACGACCAACCGTGACGACCGCTGGGGTCCGTGCGTGGATCGCCGCGGTCGCCGGGGCAACAAGGTGGGCGCGGATCTCAAGATCAGCATCCACGCCGACGGTGGGCCGGCCTCGGGGCGCGGGTTCCACGTGATCGCGCCGACCAACCGAGCGCCGTGGACCGACGACATCTTCCGCCCCTCACGACGACTCGCCCGGACGGTGCGGACCGCGCTTGAGGACAAGGGCCTGGTGCGGGCCAACTACATCGCCGGTGGGGATGGCCTGGACTTCCGCGGCGACCTCGCCACGCTCAACCTCGCCGACATCCCGACCGTCATGGTTGAGCTGGGCAACATGCGCAATGCTGGCGACGCAGCGAGGATGACCTCGGTGGCGGGCCGCCGGCTGTACGCGCGAGCGCTCGCCCGCGCCGTACGCCACTATCTGGAGCGCTAGCTGCGAGGACGGGAGCACGCATGGACCTCAGCCTGACCGAGGAGGAGCGCGAGATCCGCGACTGGGTGCGCACCTTCGTCACCCGCGAGATCATGCCGCTCGAGCCTGAGGTGCTGGCGCGCGAACGGCGCAACGAGCGGGCCTTCGAGCCGGGCCAGCTGCAGGCGTTGCAGGACAAGGCGCGCGCGTCGGGATTCTTCGGAGTCAACACCCCCGAGGAGTACGGCGGGATGGGGCTGGGCGCCGTGATGAACGTGCTGCTCGAGATCGAGATCGGCCGGAGCTTCGTGCCGTTCCGCTTCGCCGGCGAGGCCGACAACATCTTGTACGTCGCGAACGAGGCGCAGCGGGCCGCCTATCTGGTGCCGACCATCGAGGGTGCGCGCAAGAGCTGCTTCGCGATCACCGAGCCCGGCGCCGGATCCGACGCCCGCGC
>JAKFXV010000233.1 GCA_021731205.1 Nocardioides sp.
CGCCACGGCGCTCTTGCCGGAGGTCAGGTGGACACTGACGAAGATGGTGCGCTTGTTCTGGTTGGCGGTGTCCCCACTTCCCCAGGGGGCCTCGTCGTACGCCGCTCGAGGCCGGACTCACCGTCGCACCCACCTGATCGCGCTGTGCGTGCTGGCACTGCTGGCGACCCTGTGCGCCACGGTCGCTCCCAATGCGTACGCCGCCAAGAAGCCGCCGAGCCGGGTCAAGCTCGTGTCGGTCATCGCTGCGACGGAATCCTCGCTCACCTTGACCTGGGCGCGCACCAAGCGGACCAAGTCCTATGAGATCGACATGGCCACCAACTTCGACCTGGTGGGTCGGACGACGCGCAAGATCCCGGCCACCAGCGCAGCTCGGATGACCTACACGATCACCGGCCTGACGACCGGCCAGACGTACTGCTTCTCGATCCGGGGCAAGCGCGGCAAGAACTACGGCAAGCGGTCACACCGCACCTGCAAGCCCACCGTCGTCGACCGTGGCGCAGCCACCGGTGCGGCGTACCGCGTGCTGACCTACAACGTGTGCGCAGCGGCCTGCAAGCACGACCCGCGCGCCGTGTCGTGGAAGACCCGCTCCAACCTGGCGACCTCGCTGATCCTGGCCCAGTCCCCGGACGTGATCGCGCTGCAAGAGCACCCGCACAACCTCAGCCCGTTGCTGACCAACACCTTGTCCTCGGCCTACGCCGCGACCAGCTACGTCAGCGCCAAGGACCTGTTGTACCGAAAATCCCGGTTCAACCTGGTGCGGACGGACTGGATCGAGATGTCCACCGGCAAGTACGCCGTCTGGGCCGAGCTGGCCGACACCGCCAACCAGAACAAGCGCACCATCTTCGTCAGTGTCCACCTGACCTCCGGCAAGAGCGCCGTGGCGGACGCCAAGCGGGCCGCCGAGACTTCGCGACTGCTCAACGAGATCGAGCGGATCAACAGCAACAATGTCCCCGTGGTCTACGCGGGCGACTTCAACTCGAACAAGAGTCGGCCCGACGACGCTCCGGCAGACCGGTTCAGAGCAGCCGGCTACTACGACTCGTACGACCTGGCTGCCCGGCTCACCAAACCCAACTGGAACAGCGCGTCCGACTTCAGCGAGGCGCCAAGCGCGCCACGGGACAGCTACACCTGGGGGGACCACGTCGACCGGGTGTTCGTCCGTCCGGGCTCGAGCTACATCACGAGCTGGTCCTCACCGGCCGTCATGGTCGGCAACAAGTACGACGGCCCGATGCCCTCGGACCACAAGCCGGTCGTGGTCAGCCTGTGGGTGAACTTCGCCGGCTCCAGCTAGTCCAGGGGTAGCGGCTCGACGGGCGTGACCTCAGGGGGCACGCCCACGGGCGTCTCGGCGAGCCAGCCGCACACCACGGCGCGGTACTCCGGCGTGTGCTGATAGCCGCTGTGCCCACCGATCCGCGGACCCGGGTCGCCCACGTCCTCGACCGGCACTTCCCGCACCGGGCGGTCGTGGTCGGAGTCGTAGTCGGTGAACACGCGGTAGCCCAAGGGGTCCGTGCGCCGGAACAGGTTGATCCAGTGGTCGACCCCGATCCGCGCCCGCAGCGTCTCCGCCCCCGAGGCGACGTACGGCGTCATCACCTCGCCCTGCCCCGCATCGGTCCGGCTCGGGATGTCCGGGAAACCGTCACGCAGCGTAGGAGCGCCGTCGGTGGGCTGGTTGCCGAGGTACGCCGGCCCGAAGACCGCCGGGAACACCCGGCCGTACAACGCCCGGATCTGGCTCCCGTAGGTGATCAGCCGCAGCCGCTCCAGCTCGTCGTCCTCGAGGCGAGCGGCGACGGCCACCGCGATCAGCGACCCCTGGCTGTGCCCCGACAAGACGACCAGCGCCTGCTTGCCCAGCGCCCAGCGGATCCGGGTGGTCAGCTCGGGCACGACCCGCTCGGCGTAGCACGGCGGCGCCAGCGGATGGGCGGCCCGCGGCCAGAAGGTCGTCAGGTCCCACAAGACGCCGACGGCCTTCCGAGTCGACTCGCTGCGCCGAACGTAGGAGCCGAGCAGCACCAGCAGCAGCGAGGAGCCCACGGCGGCGTACAGGGCCAGGGTCGTGAACGGCCGGGTCCACGGCAACAGCTGCCACGGCGGCCGCCCGGAGGCGGCCCCGATCAGCAGCAGCAGGCCGAGCAGCGTCGTCAGGCCGCCGACGATGTCGGTGAGCGGCTCGGCGCGATGTGCCAACGCGGCGCGGACCCGACGCTTGCCGATGTCGGCGCGGCTGGCCGGCGGAGTCTGCGCGTCGTGGGGGAACTGGTACGACGCGATCCCGGGGCCGGCGGTCCGCCAGAAGATCACGACGGCGGCGAGCAACAGGCCGGCCAACAGCACCAACCAGGCGAGCTGCACCAACGGCGTCCAGGTCAGCACCTGCGGCACGATCAGCGGCCGTTGCGGCGGTTCGGCGAAGCTCAGCGTCACGGGACGCTCGGCGACCTCGACCGCTGCGTTGACAACTTCGTACGACGCCTGGGCCAGGTAGCCCTCCGACGACGGACGGCACGGCCCGCTGCCCTCCGCTCGCACGCACGAGTCGACGAGCACGACCGACTGGGCAGTCGGGACGGGGGTCGCCGCCTCAGCGGCGACCGGGTCCGGCACGACCGGCGCTCCGAAGCCGATCTCGGTGCCCACCGGCAACACCGTGTTGTCGAAGAGGTCCGGATCGAGCGGTCCGCCGCCGTTGGCCGAAGCGGCCCGCACCTCACCGCCGACCACACGCACGGCATCGCCGTCGGCGAGCGGCGGCACGACGACGGCTCCGGCGATCACCACGTCGCCGTACACCCGGACCGAAGGCACTGCGGCGTCGCCGTTCGGGCCCTCGACCGTTGGGGCCTCGATGGCGGTCAGCCGGGTGTCGAGCTGACTGACGGGGTGGTCGGCGCCGTTGAGGTAGTCGGCCGCGCCGACCAGCGCCGCGGAGGTGAACAGCAGCCCGACCCAGGCGCCGGCACCCAGGAGTACGGCGGGCGCAGAGCCGCGCCACGCAGCCGAGCGGTGGCGGCCGTGCTCGTCGTCGCGATAGCGGTAGTGCCACGCCAGCATGGCGGCCCAGGCGACCACACCGAGCACGAGTCCGAGCTGCAGCCGCGCCGGGTCGGTCACGCCCCGCGGGAACTGCCACAGCGCCACGAGCGGACCGAGCACCACGACCGTGATCACGGCACGGACGATCCAGACCTGCTTCATCCGGGACAAGAACAGCACCGTGTTGAGCGCGAGCAGGGCGACGATCACGACGAGGAACCACAGGTTGTTGTTCTTGAACGGCCCGGTGAAGTCGGCGTCCTCCTGTTGCGCCGTCAGCGGGACGAACCACAGCGCGAGCAGGTGGACCGCGATGACCACGCATCCGGTGCGCGGCAACCACGCGTCGATCGGCTCGACCTCGTCGGCGACGACGTACGCCCGAGCGATCGCCAGTAGCCACACCGCGCCCGCGATCCCGGTCGTCGCCCACAGCAGTCCGGCCGTGTCGGGACTCGTCACCAGCAGCTGGATGCCGGAGAACAGCACGATCGTGGCCAACCCGAGCCCGACGTGCAGGTGCTGGAGCCGCTTGGCACGGGCCTCGCCGCTCCACATCTCGCGGCTGCGCAGCGGGTTGCCCATCCCCAGGTCGCGCACGCCCTCGGTGTCGGACACGGCTTCGTACCGAGCTGTGGTCTGCAGTGAGAGCGCCCACAAGACGCCCAGGGCCAGCAGCGGCATCAGTGAGGCGACCGCCATCCGTTGCGCGGCGTTGAGCTTGGCGAGGAAGTCCAGCCAGTCCGGCAGCCGGGGGCAGCCGTTGGCGTTGCCGCCGAAGCACTGCCAGGCCACCAGGTCGATGAACACCAGGCACGGCGTCAGCACGAACAGGCAGGTCATCGCCATGCCGGCCCAGCGCACGCAGCGGGCGGAGATCCGCGACTCCCGGCCGTGGGCAACGCTCTCGGGGTTGAGGTGGAAGCGCGACCAGTAGGCGACGTTGACGAACGCGAACGGCAGCAGGGTCAGCCAGAGCACCCGCCGGAGCCAACCGAGCGCGCCCTGGACACCGGAGGTGAGGGCACCCCAGGAGTACGCCTCGACCGCGTGGCCCGCGCGCAGCTCGCGGTAGGGCAGCTTGCCGGAGGTCCGGAAGATGCCGGTGACCGCGTCGCCGGCCACCTGGTGGGCCTCGATGCCGAGCATGGACTGGGGTGAGGTGCCGTGCACGCCGTGCACGCGCAGCTCGAGCGCATGGGTCGGTTCCAGGGGTGGGTTCTTCATGTCGATCAGGAGTCACCAGCCTCGAGCTGCGTACCGATCTCCTCGGCCACCTCCACAATCGCACGAACATCGTCGTCGGTGGTGCGGAAGTTGACGATGCACGGACGCAGGCACGCCCGCCCGTCGATGACGGCCCCGGTCACGTAGACCCGTCCGTCGGCCTGGAGGGCCCGCGCGAGCCGCGCGTTGTGCGTGTCGATCTCGCGCGCGCTGCCGGCCAGCCGTGGCACCCGCCGGAACGGCACGACCGTGAGATCGGGCAGACCGAGCATCGGCTCCATCCGCGGGTGCGCCACCACGTCGGCGTACACCTGGCGGGCCTGGTCGAGGTTGGTCTCGACCGCGGCCTTGAAGGCGCCCGCGCCGTGCGCCCGCAGCGCCATCCACAACTTGAGGGAACGGAACGGCCGGGAGTACTCCAGCGTCTCGTCGACCGGATAGGTCCCCCCGGCCTGAGTGAACTCCTCGTCCTCGACCATGTACGACGCGTCGTGGGCGAAGGTCCGGCGCAGCACGCCCGCCCGGCGGGTCATCAGCACGCTGCACGCCTTCGGGACGAACAGCCACTTGTGCGCGTCGACACTGGCCGAGTCGGCCAGCTCGAGGCCGTCGAAGAGGTGCCCCGCCCGAGCGCTGGCCGCGCCCGGCAGGCCGTAGGCGCCG
>JAKFXV010000349.1 GCA_021731205.1 Nocardioides sp.
TGCGGTACCGCACGCGGAGCTCCCGCTCGGTGGGCTCGATATGGATGTCGGAGGCCCGGTCGCTGATGCCCTGGGTGATCAACAGGTTGACGAAGCGGACCACCGGCGCCTCCGTCGAGACCTCGGTGAACGAGGAAAGGTCCTCGGCCTCCTCCTTGTCGGACATCAGCCCCGAGGTGAGGTCCGACATCTCGCCCTCGGCCCGGTAGACCTGGTTGATCTTGGCTTCGATCTCGGAACGGTTGGCCACGGCGAACCGGATCCGGCTCTTGGTCAGCCGGGTGAGGTCGTCTTGGAGCTCGATGTTTCCGGCTTGGCGGATGCTCACCGCGACGAGCAGCGACTTGTCCTCCTGCCAATCCAGTGGCAGCACCGTCGAGCGCCGGGCGAACTCGGCCGGGAGCAGCGCCGCCGCCGAGACGTTGACGGTGAAGTCGCTGAGATCGACGTAGGGAAGACCGGCGGAAGTGGCCGCCACGCGAAGCACGTCGGTGCGGGTGACAACACCGGCGTCGAGGAGCAACTGCACCGGGCTCTCACCCCGCTGCTCCGCGAGCTCGTGCGCCTCGATCGACTGGGCTTCGGTGATCAGCCCCTCGTCAAGCAGCGCTTGGACGGTTTCGTGCGCGGACGTCTTCAGCATCGAGCTCACCCCTTCGGCAGCGCTATCAATGCGGCGGCCGGGTCGTCGCGGTAGCGACTGATGAGTTCCGCGGTGGCTTCGTCGATCCGCTCGTGCAGCGCCCGACGGTAGTCGGTCAGCTGCGCCTCCGCAGCACGCACCCGCTCGATCGCGACCGTGATCTGCTGCGGGTCGTGGGCATCGACCTCGGTGCCCCACATGTCCTCGAGTTCGGGGAGATCCGGAAGCGCCTCGGCTGCGCGCACGGTGAGCAGCGCCTTGCGGGTCCGGCCGGTGCCGGTGTCGCCCAGGGCCCGGATCAGCTCCGACATGCTGAGCATTCCGTCGGTGCGCGACTCGGCCTCGAGCAGGTCGATGCGGGCATGCGCCACGCGCCGCCAGTAGGAGACCTTCTCCTCCTCCTCGGTCAACCGGTGGCGGTAGGCGCGCAGTTGGCTCAACTCGAGATCGGCGAGGTGAGGGGAGGACTCGGCGTGCGTGATCGTACGCCGCCGGGCTGAGGGGTTCTGTCCTTCTCGGGGCATCGGGATGGCGGCCACCTCACACTCCTGCGGTCTCTGCGTCGACCAGCTGCGGGTCGACGCCGGCACGCTTCAACATGACCGAGAAGTCGTGGGGGTTCGAGGAAGCACTGCGAGCGGTCCGGATCGTGATGGCGCCGGCCAGCACGAGCTGGAGCAGGTGCTGGTCGAAACTCTGCATGCCGGAGTAGCCACCGGTCGTGATGATGTCCTCGATCGTGTCGGTCTTGTCGGGGTCGGTCAGGGCTTCCTCCAGTCGCGGTGTGTTGACGGCGACCTCCATCACCACGGTCCGACCCACCCCATCTGCCTTGGGAGCCAACCGCTGGCAGATGATCCCGCGCAGCGCGACCGCGAGGCTGAGCCGGATCTGCTTCTGCTCGAACGGCGGGAAGAAGTCGACGATCCGGTTGACGGTCTCCTTCGCGTCGCTGGTGTGCAGGGTGGACATCACGAAGTGTCCGGTCTCGGCCGCCGACAGCGCCGTGCGGACGGTCTCGGCGTCGCGCATCTCGCCGATCAAGATCACGTCGGGGTCCTGCCGCATGGCTGCGCGCAGTGCGACGGGCCAGTCGGCCGTGTCGGTCCCCAGCTCGCGCTGGTTGATGATCGCCTTCTTGTCGCGATGGATGATCTCGATCGGATCCTCGATGGTCAGCACGTGCACCGGGCGGTTCTCGTTGATGACGTCGACCATTGCCGCCAGCGTCGTTGTCTTGCCCGAGCCCGTGGGGCCGGTGACGAGCAGCAGACCCCGGGGCTCCATCGCCAACTGGCGCACCACCTGCGGCAACCCGAGGTCCTCGATGGTCTTGGGTGCCTCGCTGACCAGACGCATCACACATCCCGCGGTTCCCCGCGCCCGAAAGGCGTTGACTCGGAACCGCCCGATGTCGGGAATGTGCAGTGCGTAGTCCGCCTCATGGGTCTTGACGAAGTGGTCCAAGACGTCGGCGGGCATCGTCTCGGTGATCATGGAGTACGCCGTGTCAGCGGTCAGTGGCTCGACCTGGAGCGGGACCAAAGCACCCGAGATTCGGATCTTCGGAGCGCCTCCAGCCTTGAGGTGGAGGTCGGAGCCATTATTGACAACCACTGCCTGAAGCAGCGGAGCGATCTGCAAAGCCATGCTGGTCCTCCCGTTGACCTCACCGCATCGTAACTGTTGCGATCATGGCAGAGCGGCACATCCAAGGTGGCCGCTACGACGGCGTTTCTTCCCCCTTGGCGCCGCTCAAGTCCACCTCGGGCCTGACCGATGCACTGCACAAGGCCGGCTCCCTCGGCCCTTCCATCAGGTTGACCAGACGTCGGTCACCGCCATGACTCTCCGGGGAAGGAGGTTCGGATGGCAACCAGCATCGTGGGCCTAGACATCGGCAGCAGCGGGATCCGTGCCGCCGAGTTCACCATCGGCCGCCGGGCTCTCTCACTGCGCAAGTTCGCCAGCGTGCCGTTGCCCACCGGGGCGATTCGGGCCGGCGTACTCACCGACATCGAGGCCGTCTCCGAAGCGCTCACCGCATTGTGGGCGGAGGGTCGGTTCGGCACCAAGAACGTCGTGCTCGGTCTCGCGAACGCCAGCATCTTGGTGCGCCAGATGGACCTCGACTGGATGCCCCCCGCGGACTTCCGCCGGGCGTTGCGCTACCAGGTCGAGGACGCACTCCCCATTCCCGTCGACGATGCCAACCTCGACTACCACCTGCTCGAGGACCTCGACGTCCCGGGCGAGGACGGCGAAGAGGCCCGCCGCGTGTCCCGAGTGTTGTTGGTGGCCGCGTCCCGAGAGATGGTCGACGGGTTCGTCGAAGCCGTGCATCGAGCCAAGCTCCGACCGATCAGTGTCGACATCATCCCTTTCGCTCTGGTTCGAGCGATCTGGTCCTCCAGCCCCGACCCGGACGCTCCGGCAGAAGCGATCGTGGACATCGGTTTCGACACCGTCAAGGTCGTGGTGCACCAAGGCGGCAAGCCCCGTTATGTCCGGATGATTCCCGGCGCCGGCAGCGACGGCATCACTCGCGCGCTGCGCGACAAGTACGACTGGAGCTGGGAAGACGCCGAGCGCACCAAGATCAAGGCGGGCCTGCCGGGCCATGCCGACTTCGACAACGCGACCCCCAACGCCGACGGCTTGGAGCACCCCGCACAGGGGTTGATCGCCTCCGAGGTGGAAAGCCTCGTGTCGGAGATCCGCACTACCTTGGAGTTCTTCCGCAACGCCTCCGATGAGCCGATCCCACTCTCTCGAGTGCTGCTTGCCGGAGCCGGCAGCGGACTCGGTGGACTGTCCGAGGTACTGGCCCAGCGGCTGGGGGTTCCGGTGGAGAAGCTCAGCGTGTTGGACCGGATCCATACGCCACGACGGCTGATGCTGAGCGAAGAAGACGAAGCCGCGCTGGTCATTCCGGCGGGGCTGTGCACGGGAGTGGCGGTCTGATGAGCCAAACAGTAGAGAACCCGACGGAGACCTCCGCGACGGAGGCTGCGACCGTCCAATCCGGTCCTCAGGTTCCGGACCTGCGAGATCTTCCCCCCGCCAGCCGCAAGGCCCGCCGAGCAGACAAGGCCGCCCAGAAGGCCGCCGCCAAGGCCGGCGCCAAGAGCCAGGTGCCGGGCCTGCCCATGGTCAACCTGCTCTCTCCGTGGGTCTTCGAGCAGATCGCCATCCGTCGGCTTCGTCGCCGATTCGTGTCCGCGGCCATCGCAGTCGTGGTGATCATCGCGGCCGCCTGGGGCGGACAGCACCTCCGGATCCAGAGTGCCGAGGACGACTTGGCAGTCGAGGAGGCCGAGACCGCTCGATTGTCGGCCGAGACCGCAGAGCTGGCCCCGGTCCGCGCCTTCGTTTCCGGTGTCGAGGGCCAGAAGGCCACGGTCCGCGAGACGATGGCCACCGAGATCTATTTCTCACAGGTGCTCGCGGGATTGGCCAAGTCGGCCCCCGCGGGAGCTGAGATCGCGTCGCTGCAGATCACCTTGGCCCCGGCCCCTCCGCCGGTGGCCGCAGGGGAGACCCCCCTGCCCGTGGTCTCGCCCTGTCCCGGCCCCGACCCGTTCAACACCAAGGTGGTCGTCGGCTGCGTCAATATCTCCGGCAGCGCCGCAACGCGTTCCGACGTGGGCGACTTCGTGATCGCCCTCGGTGAGGACCCGCTGTTCGTCGAACCATTCATCTCCACCACGACCACCGCAGACGACTCCGAAGTCACCTTCAGTGGTTCGGTCGGGCTCTCGGAGGAAGTGTTCAGCGGCCGCTACGCCGACCTGGATCAGTTGCTCGGGATTGGGAGCTAGTCATGAACGTCAAGAGCCTTGGGGCAACCAAGTTGCTGGGCATCGTGGGCCTGATCCTGCTCGTCGCGCTCGGTTGGCAGTTCGTGGTCGGTCCGAAGACCGCTGCGCTCGCCGACGTGCGCTCCGCGATCACCGAGACCCAGGACAAGAACGGCGTTCTCGCGGTTCAGCTGGTGACCTTGAAGAAGCAGGCTGCGGACATCAACGACATCCGGGCGACTGCAGACGCGTTGTCCGCCAAGTTCCCGAGCACTGCCGATCAGCCGCGACTGTTCCGCGAGGTGACCGAGGCCGCTGCGGCCGCTGGAATCGGGCCCAAGGGCGTGACGTCCTTGTCGCCGACGCCGCCGACCGTCGGTGGCGGCGATCCGGCCCAGGGGGTCGCAGTGGAAACCCTGGGTGGTGGTATCGCTCGCCAGAGCGTGGCCGTCGCGGTGAAGGGCACCTA
>JAKFXV010000350.1 GCA_021731205.1 Nocardioides sp.
ACCCAACGCAAAGCGCCGGTGCCCACTCGGCCCCCCACCCGCCCAACCGTGCGATCGAGCAGCCGGCTGGTGGGCAGGCCGAGTTCGGCCCGAGACCACGACGGCATCAGGCTGATCGCGGCAGCCCACAGCACGGCATAGCCGGGGCGGGCCGGCAACGACAGCGGGGGATGCTTGCGGACATAGGCGATCGCGTCCACGGCCTCGGGGGTGCCTCGCAGCTCCGGGCGAAACGCCTCCAGCGTCCGCTGCAGGTCGGCGCACGTCGTCGGTGGCTCGAGCACGCCGAGCTTGCGAGCAACCAGTGCGCTGTCGTTGACGTAGGCATCGCACCCGGCCGCATCGAGGGGGAACCGTCCGAAGACCTGGTGTGCGAGCAGGAAGCTGTCGACCTCGGCCGCGTGCACCCAGGCCAGCAGGTGGGGGTCCGCTGCGGAGTACGGCGTGCCGTCGGGGAGGGTGCCCGAGATCTGGTCGTGAATCCTGCGCACCGTATCGACGGCTCGTTGCGCATCGGCGTCGGCGCCGAACGTGGTCGTCGCGAGGAAGGTGCTGGTGCGTGCGAGGCGTCCCCACATGTCTCCGCGGTAGCCCGAGTGCACAGCGACAGCCATCATCGGGCCGGGATGCAGCGACTGGAGCATGAGGGCTCGCAGGCCGCCGACGTACATCGACGTGTCGGCGTGCACCTGCGCCAGCGCGCTGTCCGGGGCGAACCACCGTGGACCTGGAGTGCCGTGGATCCGGCGCTGCGCCTCGATCCCATCCGGCCCAGCGATCAACCTGAACAGCGCCTCACCGAGGCTCCGCTGCACACTATTCACGCCGCGATCCTACGGAGCAGCCACCACCGGGACGTCATACGAGGTGGTCGCTATCGCAACCAGAGCGTATGACGTCCCGAGGCGACGCAGTTGCGCGGCTTTGCCGCTTCACGCTTCGCCATCGGTACCGTCTGGATGGCTCGCAGTTGCGCGGCTTTGCCGCTTCACGCTTCGCCATCGGTGATCCGGTAGGCATACCCCTGCTCCGCCAGAAACCGCTGCCGGTTCTGGGCGAACTCCGCATCGACGGTGTCCCGGGTGACGATGGCGTAGAAGCGTGCGGTGCGGCCATCGGCCTTCGGCCGCAGCAGGCGACCCAGCCGTTGCGCCTCCTCTTGCCGCGAGCCGAACGAGCCGGACACCTGGATAGCCACGGCGGCCTCGGGGAGGTCGATGGAGAAGTTGGCCACCTTCGACACCACCAGTAGTGAGATCTCGCCCGACCTGAAGGCCTGGAAGAGCCGCTGCCGCTCCTTCACGGTGGTGCTGCCCTTGATCACGGGTGCGTCGAGGTCCTCCCCGATCTCGTCGAGCTGATCGAGGTACTGCCCGATCACGATCGTCGGTTCTCCCCGATGCTGTTCGACCAGCTGTTCAGCGACGCGGGTCTTGACCGGAGAACAGGCGGCGAGCCGGAACCGTTCCTCTGGATCGGCCAAGGCATAGGCCAGCCGCTCCGCCTCGGTCATCTCGACGCGCACCTCGACGCAGTCGGCGGGTGCGATCCAGCCCTGCGCCTCGATGTCCTTCCACGGGGCGTCGTAGCGCTTGGGTCCGATCAACGAGAAGACATCGCCTTCCCGCCCGTCCTCGCGCACCAGGGTGGCGGTCAACCCGAGTCGACGGCGAGCCTGCAGGTCCGCCGTCATCCGGAAGATCGGCGCAGGCAGGAGGTGCACCTCGTCGTAGATGATCAGGCCCCAGTCTCGGGCGTCGAAGAGCTCCAGGTGCGTGAACTCGCCCCGGCGTCGGGTCGTCATCACCTGGTACGTCGCGATCGTCACTGGACGCACCTGCTTGAGGGCGCCGGAGTACTCCCCGATCTCTGCCTCGGTCAGCGAGGTGCGCTTGAGGAGCTCGTCCTTCCACTGGCGCGCGCTCACGGTGTTGGTCACCAAGATCAGCGTCGTTGCCTCGGCTCGAGCCATCGCCGCGGCTCCGACGATGGTCTTGCCAGCCCCGCACGGCAGCACGATGACACCCGAGCCGCCGTGCCAGAAGGAGTCGGCCGCTTGGCGCTGATACTCGCGTAGCGTCCAGCCCTCCTCGCGCAAGGCGATGTCGTGGGCTTCGCCATCCACGTAGCCGGCGAGATCCTCCGCGGGCCAGCCGAGCTTGAGCAAGGTCTGTTTGAGCATGCCGCGCTGGCTGACATGGACCACGACCGTGTCGTCGTCGATCCTCGCCCCGACCATGCCGGTGACCTTCTTCGCCCGCAGCACCTCCTCGAGAACGGGGCGATCACTCGACACCAGCACCAGTCCGTGCACGGGGTGCTTCTCCAGCCGCAGCCGACCGAACCGAGCGATGGTGTCCGCGACGTCGATCAACATCGAGTGCGGGACGGCGTACCGGGAGTAGCGCAGCAAGGTGTCGATCACCTGTTCCGCGTCGTGCCCGGCCGCGCGCGCGTTCCACAACCCCAGGGGGGTCAGTCGATAGGTGTGGATGTGCTCAGGTGAACGTTCGAGCTCGGCGAAGGGTGCAATCGCCTTGCGGCATTCGGCAGCGTCGGGGTGGTCCACCTCCAACAACAGGGTCTTGTCGGACTGGACGATCAGCGGGCCGTCATTCACCCGGCCAGCGTACGGGGGTCACCGAGCCAGGAACGCGCCCACGAGCCGGTTGAACTCGTCGGTGTGCTCGATCTGGGTCCAGTGACCGCAGCGTCCGAACAGGTGGGCCTCGCTGCGATCGACCAACTCCAGCAGCCGCAGCGCGTTCGCCGGCGGGATCACCTGGTCGTCTCGACCGTGCAGGATGAGAGTCTCGTGAGTGAGCGCGCGAACATCGTCCTCAGGCACGGTCAGTGCGTCGACCCAGCGCTGGCGCGGGGCGGGAAACATCGCGGCGAACGATTCGTGGAATCCGGGCCGGATCGAGGCCTCGAAGCGTGCCCTGGTCAGCTCCTCGTTGACCAGGCTCCGATCGAAGGCGAACAGGTCCATCAAGCGACTCATCGCGTCGTACGACGGCTCGTAGCCCCAGACCGCGTCCAGTCCTGGAGTGATCGGGAAGGACACGCCGGTAGCCCCCATCAGCACCAGCTTGTCCACCCGTTCGGGAGCCACCGTCGCTGTGGACAACACCAGCCCACCGCCGAAACTGTTGCCGACCAGGCTGGCCCGTTCCAGACCGACTGCATCCATGAAGCCGAGCAGGTGCGAGCGCCAGGTGGCCAGGTCGTAGACGATGCCTTCGGGTCGTTCGGTGAACCCGAAGCCGACCATGTCCGGCGCGTAGACCGAGAAGCGCTCGGCCAGCACGGGGAGGTTGAGGCGCCAGTTGGTCCACGCCGAAACCCCGGGGCCGGACCCGTGCACGAGCACCACCGGTGGCCCGTCGCCGGCGTGGTGATAGTTCGTGGCGATTCCACCGACGTTGATCGACTGACCGAGCTCGGGACTGTCCATGGCTACATCCTGCGTCATGGGGCGGTCGGGCGGGCCGTCGGTTTCGCTATGCGGGGCCGTCCATCGGGCGTACGGCGACGATGCGGTGGACGGCGAACGATCGGTGGTCCTCGGCCCGATGGTCGTACGCCGTCAACCAGCCGCCGTCGACCCGCAGCGGCGCCACGAGGCGCTCGGTGGTCAAGCCGTCGTTGTCGACGTAGCCGATGCGGACGAGCCGGCGCTCCTCCGCTGCCTGGCGCAGCGCGGCGAGGGCGGCGGTGGGTCCCTCGGACGCGGCTCCTCCCGGGGATAGTGCGGCTGCTCGATCGCCGGCGCGGATGGCGGCGGCGACGGCCACCATTCGAGCGGCCTCACGGGCGGCGCGTTGACCCGGAGTCACAGCCAGGCTGCGTGGATTGCGAGTGCGCTGAAGATCGCGGCGCGCCACCTGCACAGATCCATCGGCGGCCTCGACCACCGGCGCCGCGCCGTTGTCGCGCAGCCGTTGGAGGAGCACGGCGACGGGAGTCGTGGACACGATCACGGTGGGCGCGAGCTTTCGGAGCCCCCAGGCGGCGGCTTGCGGGTGGTTGCTGAGCTCGGCGATCAGTGCCTGGTCGTCTGAGCGGATGAAGGACTCTGCAGCTCCGACGCGCAGGTTCCCGAAGGTGCGGGCCGCATCGTTGACGAGGTAGGTCAGGGGCTGAGGGATCGGCGTGCTGGACACCCCGTCGAGGAACTCGTGGACCTCTGCGACCGACCAGCCGGCGTCCAAGGCTCGTCGCAGCGAGCCGGCCGAGAAGCGATAGACCGTGGCCCCACCGCGCGACTCGATGTCGGCGAGCAGGTGCAGGGTGCGCGCCGTCGCACTTTCCAAGGGTCCGGGCGCTACTGCGGTCAGGTCGGCCTGAACCATCACCTGATCCACCAGCTCTGGCAGGAGCGGCGTCAGGTCCGAGATCGCGCGGTCGACGTCGCCGGCTGTCAGCGCTCGTCCCGCCGAGGACATCCCGTCGAGCCCGAGCACGCCGAGGGCCCCGGCTTCTTTCACCGTCCACGCGACCATCGCTTCCCGCGCGGGCGGGCGGCGAGGACGTCGCCACCAAAGCCCGGTCACCAGGCTGGGCAAGCCGGTGCCCGCGCTGAGGGCGGCCCCAGGAGGCTGTTCGGCCAGGACCGCCAAGGTCAGCCGCCGGGTCTCGACCTGAAGTGGTGCGGCGAGTTCGGGCGCGAGGGCGTTCCAGGTCTTGCCCTGGGCGTCCTTGGTGCCGACCCGGCTGGCGAGCCGGGGGCTGGCCAGCCAGCCCTCGGCGAGGATCACCCAGCGCCGCGCCGTGGGCTTGGTGGCCCACGCGTCGTACGAGTCGGTCGGCAGCCAGGCCGAGTTCCCGTCCTGGTCGATGCCCAGGGCGAGCAGCCCGGCTGCGGCAGCAACCTCCACCAGCAGCGCCGTCGTGGAGACCTCAGCATGG
>JAKFXV010000181.1 GCA_021731205.1 Nocardioides sp.
GCCGTAGGCCCCGACGGCGGCGGCCACGTCCTCGGCGCGCTCCGCGGGCCCGATGAACACCGCGATCGGGCGCCCCAACCGCCGCGCCAAGGTGAGCAATTCGAACGTCGGCTTCCGCACCACGCCATCGGCATGGTCGACCACGACGAGAACCCCAGCCACGCTTGCGCCCCCCTTCTGCCCCACTTGATCGGATGTGTCAGACGAACTTGCCTGCGGCCAGGAACTCAACCAGCGCGCTGGCTCCAGAGCCGTCCGCGTCCACGACGATCTCTCCGGAGGTCCGGGCAGGTCGGGCCGACACGTCGGTGACCTCGGTCCAGGCTGCGGCCGGGCCGACGAGTTCGGGGCTCAGGTCGAGCTCGGCGAGCGTGACGTGGGTGACCGGCTTCTTCTTCGCCGCCATGATGCCCTTGAACGACGGATAGCGCGCCTCACCGGACTGGTCGGTCACCGACACGACGGCCGGCAGTTGCGCGCCCACCACCTCCGTCGCGAGGTCTCCGTCGCGCTTGATCCGCACCTGGTCCCCCCGGGTCTCCACGAGGGCAGCGAGGGTCAGCTGGGGCCAATCGAGTCGCTCGGCCAACATCGTCGGGACGACGCTCATCGACGCGTCGGTCGAGGCCATTCCGCACAGCACCAGATCCACTCCTCCGGCGCGCTCGGCCACGAACTCCACCGCCCGCGCGAGGATCAGCGACGTGGCGACAGCGTCGGAGCCGGCGATGGCGTCATCGCACACGTGGACGGCCTCATCCACTCCCATCTGCAGGGCCTTGCGCAGTGCGTCTGCGGCCTGCGGCGGCCCGATCGTGACGGCGCAGATGGTGACGCTGTCCTCGGGGCGGGCCTCGCGCACCCGCAATGCCTGCTCGACGGCGTACTCATCGAGCTCGGAGAGCAACCCGTCCGACCCGAGGCGATCGACCCTCAGGTCGGCGGTGAACTCGCGTTTCCCCGTGGCGTCGGGAACGTGCTTGACGCACACCACGATCTGCAAGCCCGACGCGGGTTCGACACCACCCGGTTCGACACCCCCCGGATCGGGGCCGCTCGGATCGAGGCTGGGATCACTCATTGGGGCACCCTAGCGGCCCACGAACTCCGCCCGACCGGGACCGTTCTCGATGAAGGAACGCATGCCGATCAGCCGGTCTTCGGTGGCGAAGAGCGCGGCGAACTGCTGGCGCTCCAGCTCCAAGCCTGCGTCGAGGTCCATCTCACTGCCCCGGTCGACGGCCTCCTTGGCGGCCCGCACGGCGTACGACGCGGCCTGGGCGAACTGGCCAGCCCAGGTGACCGCTTCGGCGTACACCTGATCGGGGGGCAGCAACCGGTCGGCCAGGCCGATCGCCAGCGCCTCATCAGCGGACACGAATCGCCCACTGAAGATCAGTTCCTTCGCTCGACTCGGCCCGACCAGGCGGGTCAGCCGTTGGGTGCCCCCGGCACCCGGGATGATGCCGAGCAGAATCTCGGGCTGGCCGAAGACGGCATCGGTGGCGGCGTACCGGACATCGGCGCACAAGGCCAGCTCACAGCCCCCACCCAGGGCATAGCCCGTCACGGCCGCGATCACCGGCTTCGGAATCCGCGCCACGGCGCTGAACGCCCGTTGCAGCTCGGTCGAGCGCACGTCCATGTCGTCATGGGTGAGGTCGACCATTTCCTTGATGTCTGCGCCCGCGGCGAAGGACCGCTCGCCGCCGTAGATCACCACCGCCTTGACGTCGTCACGAGCTCCGGCCTCGACTGCTGAGGCATGGATCTCCTGCTGCATCTGCGCGTTCAAGGCGTTCACCTTGGGGCGATCCAACCGCATCGTCCCGACGCCGCCGTCGACCGTCAATCGAACGAACTCCCCCACCGACCGCTCCTGACCTCTGCGCCGGCAGGTGGCCGGCGAAACCCAATCACCCTGCGGCAGGTGGCCTGACCGCATGGTCCACACTAGGTCGGTGAGCCCCAATCGGTGGAGTTGGACGCGGTCGGACGAGACGTTGCCCGTCTGGCCGGGCCGGCACCAGGTGCGCGGGGCGGTCTGGTCGCCCGACTCGACCAATTTCGCCGTCTGGTCGCCCGCAGCCACGGCAGTCTGGATCTGCTTGTTCGATGAATCCGGCCGGGAGACCCAACATCGACTCACCGAGTACACCCTCGGTGTCTGGCACGGTGCCATCCCAGGCGTCCCCATCGGCCAGTTGTACGGCGTCCGAGCAGACGGCCCTTGGGATCCTCAACACGGCTGGCGGTTCAACCCGGCCAAGCTGCTGCTCGACCCTTACGCCCGCGCGGTCAGTGGCGAGGTGACCTCGGGCCCCGAAGTCCTGGGGTACGCCGACGGGCTGGGCACTCGCTCCGAGATCGACTCGGCGCCGTACATGCCGCGCTCGGTGGTCGTCCACGACGAGTTCGACTGGGGCGACGACACCCACCTACGCCGCCGGTGGCGCGACACGGTGATCTATGAGCTGCACGTGAAGGGTTTCACGCGGCTGCATCAGGAGATCCCGGAGCACCAGCGCGGCACCTATGCCGGGCTCGGGAGCCCGACGGTGATCAACTATCTGACCGATCTCGGGATCACGGCGGTGGAGTTGTTGCCGATCCACCAGTTCGTGAGCGAACCGTCGGTGGTAGCGCGCGGGCTCGTGAACTATTGGGGCTACAACTCGATCGGGTTCTTCGCACCGCATGCTGCGTACTCCGCCAGCGGCGACACCGGTGGCCAGGTCGCCGAGTTCAAGCAAATGGTCAAGAACTTCCACGCAGCCGGCATCGAGGTGCTCCTCGACGTGGTCTACAACCACACGGCCGAGGGCGGCCCGGACGGGCCGACGTACTCGTTCCGCGGGCTCGACGATCTCGGGTTCTACAAGCGTGCCGGCACCATCGGCGACGCCTACTGGGACGTCACCGGCTGCGGCAACACAGTGGACACCGGCAACGTGGCTGCGCTGCGGCTGATCCTCGACTCACTGCGCTACTGGGCCACCGAGATGCACGTCGACGGCTTCCGCTTCGACCTGACCTCCGCGCTCTCGCGCACCGGTCACAACCTCGACATGCACAGCGCCTTCTTGACGACGATCAGCCAGGACCCCGTGCTGCGCAACGTGAAGCTGATCGCCGAGCCGTGGGATGCCTCGATGGACGGCTACCGGGTGGGGTCCTTCCCGCCGCCGTGGGTGGAGTGGAACGACACCTACCGCGACACGATGCGCGACTACTGGCACCACGACGGCGATCTGCGCGGCGTCGCGTCGAAGATGGCGGGCTCCTCCGATCTGTACGCCGACGACGGCCGCTCGCCGTACGCATCGGTGAACTTCGTGACCGCTCACGACGGTTTCACTCTGCGCGACCTGGTGTCTTATGCCCACAAACACAACGAGGCCAACGGCGAGGGGAACCGCGACGGGTCCGACAACAATCGGTCTGCGAACTACGGCATCGAGGGCGAGACCGATGACCCCGTCGTGCAGGCGCTGCGCCGCCGCCAGGCAGGCAACCTGATCGCCTCACTGTGCTTGTCGAGCGGCTCACCGATGATCACCGCCGGCGACGAGCGCGGCCGCACGCAGCAGGGGAACAACAACGCCTACTGCCAAGACAACGAGATCAGCTGGCTCGACTGGAGGCCGGACAATGCCTGGCTCGACGTCTACGAGATCACCAAGACCGCACTGCGGCTGCGGCGGGAGCATCCGGCGTTGCGTCAACGCCACCACTTCTCAGGTACGCCGAGCATTGCCGGTGGCCCAAAGGACCTTGCCTGGATCCATCCGAGTGGCCACGAGATGAGCGAGCAGGACTGGTTTGATCGGGCCACGCACGGCATCGGCATGCTCGTCTCGGGCAACCCGCTGCGCTCCCCCGGCCCGCGCGGGGAACAACAGCGGGACAAGACGTTCTTGATCTGGCTCAACGGGGGCGAGCAGGTGGAGGTGCGGCTGCCACCCGCACCGGCACCGGAGTCGTACGAGGTGGTGCTCTCGACCTCGTCCAGCGCCCCCGTCGGCACCGTCGTCGCCAGCGACGCCACGGTGCTCGCGGAGGCTCGCTCGATCGTGGTGCTTCGTGAACGCTGACCCGGCAAGCCCATGACCTGGAGGTCGAGCCCTGACCGGGTGCGCGAAACCTGACGTCAGCCCGGAAAGGCCACGACCCCGAGCTCCGCGGGCGAGGCCAGCAGGTCATTTCTCGGCAGGACCCGCACGGTGTAGCCGAACCCGCCGGCATGGTCGAGCTTGACCTCGCCGTCGAAGCGGTGGCGACCACCGGAGTAGGACTCGGTAAGGGTGAGCGGCTCCGTCCCGGCGTTGGTCAGCTCATCGGCTCCGTTGAGCCTGCCGTGCACCAACTGCACCTCGACGTCGTCGGGGGTGAGGTCTCCCAGCGCGACGAAGGCTCGCAGGGCGAAGCTGGAGCCGACTTCGGGCACCTCGCTGACTCCGCTGCTCTCCACATGCTCGACGCGCACGCCCGACCAGCCGGACCGCACCCGTTGCTTCCACTGCGCCAGTTCGTGGGCTCCGGCGAAGTCGTGGTTGAGGGCCCGGGCCGTACGCGCGGCCGGCGCATAGAGGTCGACGATGTAGTCCCTGACCTGGCGGGTTGCCAGGACCTTGGGGCCCAATGACTTCAACGTGTGTCGCACCATGTCCAGCCAGCGATGGGGCACGCCGTCGTCATCGACGTCGTAGAAGCGCGGCGCGACCTCGTTCTCGATCAGGTCGTAGAGAGCTCGCGCCTCGATGTCATCGCGCTTGTCCGGGTCCTCGACGCCGTCAGCCGACGGGATCGCCCAACCGTTCTTTCCGTCGAACCACTCATCCCACCAACCGTCCAGGACCGAAAGGTTGAGCCCTC
>JAKFXV010000277.1 GCA_021731205.1 Nocardioides sp.
GTCGCGAACGCGGACCGGCTGCGAATCCAGACGGTCATCTTCGATGATCTGATCTGGAAGGCGGGGGGACGATCGGAATCGGGTTGGCGTGACTACCGGACTCCTTCCGGCTCCAGCGGCGATCCCGACATCCTCGAGCACCGCGACCATGTGCACGTCGACGTGGTGGGTTGACCCCGTGCCGCTGCCTAGAGCCGGCTCGCCACGGCGGCCACGCGCTCGTCGGATGCGGTGAGGGCGACGCGTACGTGGCGCGCACCGGCGGCACCGTAGAACGCGCCCGGGGCGACGAGGATCCCGCGCTCGGCGAGCCAGGCAACCGTTGACCAGCAGTCCTCGTCGCGACTGGCCCACAGGTAGAGCGACGCTTCGGAGTGATCGATCCGGAAGCCCGCGGAGGCGAGTGATTCGCGCAGACTCCGCCGCCGTGCGGCGTAGACGGCATGCTGCGCCTCGACGTGCGCATCGTCGTCGAGGGCCGCAACCAGCGCCAGCTGTTGGGGACCGGGCAGGATCAGGCCGAGGTTCTTGCGGACGCTGAGCAGTTCCGCGATCAGGGTCTGATCACCGGCAACGAATCCGCAGCGGTAGCCGGCCAGGTTGGAACGCTTGGACAGCGAGTGGATGCTGAGGATGCCCTCGTGGGATCCGCCACACACCTCGGGGTGCAGCACGGAGACCGCACTCGCGTCCCAGGCGCATTCGAGATAGCACTCGTCAGAGACCACGATCGTGCCGCGTTCGCGGCACCAGTCGACGACCTTGCGCAGGTGTTCGCTCGGCAGCACGCGGCCGGTCGGATTCGACGGCGAGTTCAGCCACAGCAGCGTCGGTCGCTCGGGCCCGATCGCGGTCAACGAGTCGGCGGCCAGCGTCCGAGCGCCCACCAGCGCGGCGCCGACGGCGTACGTCGGATAGGCGAGCTCGGGTATGACGACCAGGTCCCCGCTGCTCACCCCCAGGTGCAGCGGCAGGGTCGAGATCAGCTCTTTGGTGCCGATGACCGGCAGCACAGCGTCGATGCCGAGACCTGTGACAGCGAACCTGCGCCACAACCAGTCGATCGCTGCCTGCCGGGTCTCGGGCCGACCGATCGTGAGCGGGTAGCCCGGCGAGTCGGCGGCGGCACCCAGCGCGTCCTGAACCACGCGTGGCGTCGGATCGACCGGGGTCCCGATCGAGAGGTCGACGACGCCGTCGGGGTGCCGACGCGCGATGGTGGCGTACGGCGCCAGTTGGTCCCAGGGAAAGTCCGGGAGACGTGCGGAGAGCGGACCCGAGGTCACTCGTCGTGTTCTTGGGGCGGCAACGCTTCGACGAGAGGGTGGTCGGCGTCGATCACACCCATCTTGGCGGCGCCGCCGGGCGAACCGAGGTCGTCGAAGAAGTGGACGTTGGCGTCGTAGAAGCCCTTCCACTGCTCGGGAGTGTCGTCCTCGTAGTAGATCGCCTCGACCGGACAGACCGGTTCGCAGGCTCCGCAGTCCACGCATTCGTCAGGATGGATGTAGAGCATCCGCTTGCCTTCGTAGATGCAGTCGACGGGGCACTCATCAACGCAGGCGCGATCCTTGAGGTCGACACACGGCTGGGCGATGACGTAGGTCACCTGGGTCCTCCTGAGCCATCGAGGGTGACGGATGGGCTGATGCTGGGCACAGCCTAGTATCCCGAGGGTGTCTGAGCCTCCTCCCACTCCCGGCAGGCACCTTCTCGGCCCGCACGTCGTCGGCCAGCGAGTGGTGATCCGGACCCTGGTGCCCGGCGAAACCGGGCCCAGTGGCGGTCCGGCGATGACCGATGTGCTCGGCATCTGCGTCTCGTGGACCGCCACCGAAGCCGTGCTCCGCCGCGAGGACGGGAGTGTGGTGAGGCTCGATCCGGCCCTGATCGTGTCCGGCAAGCCGGTGCCACCCCGGCCCTCCATCAGGCACCGGGTCTCCCCCTCCGAGGCACAGCGGCGTGCGTCGACGCTCTGGCCGGACCTGGAGACTTCGCCACTGGGCACGTGGACGCTGCGCAGCTCGGCGCTCGGCTCGCAGCGCCGCGCCAACTCGGTGCTCGCGTTCACGCCCACTCCAGGCGGCGACGCCGTGTCGAGGGTGGTGGGGTGGTACGCCGATCGCGGCAAGCGGCCGATCGCCTGTGTGCTGCCGGACTCGGCCGAGGAGAGACTTTTCCGCGCGTCCGGTTGGGTCCCCGAGGATGCCGTCGCCGACACCGAGTTCTTGGTCGCGAGCGTCGCTCATGCCTTGCGCACCCCGATCGACACCAGCGACGTCGAACTCGCAGAGGACGAGTCAACCGTGTCGGCGCGGCTCGGTGACGTGGCGTCGGGTGCCGCGTCGTACGCCGACGACTGGCTCGGGCTGCACAGCATCGCCGTCGACCCGATGGCGCGCCGACAGGGATTGGCCAGCGCGATCGTGTCCGCGTTGCTGGACTGGGGCGCCGAGCGTGGCGCGCGCACGGCGTACCTCCAGGTGTTCGCGGACAACGCCGCCGCCCTCGCGCTCTACGCGACGTTCGGGTTCAGCGTGCATCACACGTACCGCTACCTCGCGGCCCCATCAGCCGCAGCGCGAACAACCTTCACCGGACCTGCACACGATCCGGGGGCCGAACGGCGATGATCCGGGTCAAGATCGAGCATGCGCATCCAGGGGGTTCTACTCGCGGGTCTGTTCTGCGTCGCTGCCTGCGGCTCCGACCCTGCGCTCCAGGTCCTTGACCAGTCGTCGGACGTCGAACGTGCGACGCGGCCCGGCGAGTACTTCGTCTCGGATCTGGGCGTGCGCGTGGGAGTCCGCACTCGCACCTTTCCCGTCGACATCGAGGTGACCGACGCCGTCGTCGTGTACGGCGACTCCCGCAACGGTTATCCCTGGCCGTTGGACTACGACCCCGACCTGGTCCTCGACCCCCTGCCGATCCATGCCGGCACCGCGGTGCTGGTCGAGGGCGGCGCCGGCCCCGACTGCGCCGAACCCGAGTCCACGATCCCGCACATCGAGATGACCTACACCTCGGCCACCGGAGGCGAGCAGCGGATGCGGATCGATCTCGACAACCCAGCAGACTTCGTCACAGCGGCCCGCGAGTGGTGCGACACCCGCGAGCTCAACCTGTCTCTCGGCGGCTCGGGCCAGTGGCCCGACGGGCGCTTCTACGTCGAGCTCAGTCTGAGCAATCCGACCGACGGAAACGTGCTGCTGGTTTCCGAGGCCTTCGAGGGCCCCGACGGCCGCTACGAGTACGCCGAGATCGACGTCCCGCCGCGCACGCGCCGCAGCCTGAGGATCGAGGGCAACGGCGAAGGGTGCAGTCACGAAGGCCCGTGGGCGCACGGCCTGGTCACCGCCGACGGCGTCCCGCTGGAGGCTCCCTCGGAAGACGAGGGCGAGGCAGATGTCTGCTGACCACGGCGAACCCAGAGCACGGCGAGCTCACCGATTGACATCTACCTAACAGTGTTAGATATTTCGAACTGTGTTAGTAAGTGATGCTGCGCCTCCCCACAAACCAGCCGATCGACGTCGCGATGAGACGCGGCACGAGATCCTCGCGGCCGCCTGGGACTTGTGCCGCACGCGCGGTCTGACGCACCTCTCGCTCCGGGAACTGGCCGCCAGGATCGGGATGAAGGCGCCCAGTCTCTACTCCTACTTCGCATCCAAGGCCGCGATCTACGACGCGATGTTCGCCCAAGGTCAGGTCGAGTTCGCCGAGATCGCCGAACCCTTCCCCGCCGACGTGCCCATGGACCGGGAGGCCTTCCGTGCTGCCAACCGAGCCTTCTTCGACTTCTGCATCAGCGATCCGCTGCGCTACCAGTTGCTGTTCCAGCGCACGATCCCCGGGTTCGTTCCCTCCCCGGCGTCCTACGCCCTGGCCGTCGCCAACCTCGACCGTCTCGCCGAGGGCCTGCGTTCCGTGGGGGTCGACGATCCGCGCTGCGTCGACCTGTGGACGGCGATCATGACCGGTCTGACCGATCAACAGGTCAGCAACGACCCGGGCGGCACGCGCTGGGCAACCCTTCTCGACGAAGCCGTCGACATGTTCTGCGATCGCATCGGGATCCAGTAGCCCTCGTCACCACCAGGAACCACCCAGGAGGACTCCATGAGCACCACCCACAGCGCTCGCCAACTCGCCGACATCGCCCCGATCACGGGCGCGGAGGCGACCACGCTTGCCCAGACGGCGTACGCCCGGGTCGTCGACCAACTCGAAGTGGTGTCCCCGGAGCAGTGGTCGGCTTCCACCGACTGCACCGGCTGGACAGTCCGTCACCTCGCGGGGCACCTGCTCGGCGCGATGCGCGCGGCAGCATCGTTGCGTGAGCTCGCGAGCCAACAAGGACAGGTGCTCCGAAGGGTGCGCCGCGAAGGCGTCAACCCGGTCGATGCCATGACCCAGATCCAGATCGAGCGCACGGCAACCTTGTCGCCCGACGAGCTGGTTGCCGAGGCGCGCTCGCTGGTTCGCGCGGCAGCGATCGGCCGCCGGCGCCCGCCCGGTCCGCTGCGCAGGATCCGGCTCAAGGTCGACCTGGGGTACGCCGTCGAACGGTGGCCGTTGGCCTACCTCAACGACGTGATCTTGACTCGCGACACCTGGCTACACCGCATCGACCTGCATCGCGCCCTGGGGTCCGCGCCGCTGCTGAGCGCTGGCCACGACGGGCGGATCGTCGAGGAGGTGGCCGCCGAATGGGCCAGGCGGCACGCGCAGCCCTGCTCCGTGACGCTGACGGGACCCGCGGGCGGCACCTACGTCAGCGGCGATGGCGGGCCGGAGTTGAGCCTGGACGCCGTGGAGTTCTGTCGGATCGTGAGTGGACGAGCC
>JAKFXV010000276.1 GCA_021731205.1 Nocardioides sp.
GACCAGCGCATTGTGCTCATCGAGGACTCCAGCGAGCTGGCACCTCACCATCCCCACGTCATCGCACTCGAAGCCAGACCGGCCAACCTCGAAGGGGCCGGCGAACTCCCGGTTCGCACGCTGGTGCGTCAGGCGATGCGCATGCGCCCGGACCGCCTCGTCGTCGGCGAGGTTCGTGGAGCCGAAGTCGTCGACCTGTTGGCGGCGATGAACACGGGCCACGAAGGTGGCTGCGGAACCCTGCACGCGAACTCGGCGGTCGAGGCACTGGCGCGAGTCGAGGCCCTCGCGCTTGCGGGCGGCCTGCCCCGAGAGGCTGCCCACAGCCAGTTCGTGGCAGCCGTCGACGTGGTGCTGCATCTGGTTCGCGGCCCCGACGGGGTGAGACGGCTGAGCCAGGCCGCGGTGCCGGTGCGGTCGGCTGCTGGTGGCTTGGACATGTCGGTCGCATTCGACTTTGCACCAGGCGGCGCGGTGCGGGGTCCGGGTGCCCGGCTCCTCGACCAACGGCTCGCCAGATGACCCCATGGCTCGTGGCTGCGAGCGCTGCCTGCGGGGTCGTCTTGCTTCTCGGCGCTCCCGCGGGTTCCGGCATTCGGGCACGCTCCCGGGCGACGGTGGTGTTCGCGATCGTGCTGGGAGCTGGCTTCGCGGCGGTGGCTTGGGGTGAAGTCCGCCCGCACCGGTTGGCGTTGGGGTTGATCGCGCTGGGTGCCGGGTTCCCGGCGATGGCGATGATCCGGCAACGCCTGCGAACCCGACGAGCCCATGCGGTGGCCGGCAAGGTCGTCGATGCCGTTGAGGCGATCGCCGCCGAGCTCGCGGTGGGCCTGCCCCCCCGAGGCGCGCTCCTCAACGCGGCCGAGGACTGGCCCGCGCTCCGCCCGGTCGCGGCCGCCGAAGAGCTCGGCGCGGATGTGCCGCTCGCGTGGCGTGATCTGGCCCTGATACCGGGGGGCCAGGAGCTCAGGTTCGTTGCAGGGGCTTGGAGCGCTGCCCACCAAAGCGGCGGCAGCTTGGCCGATGCCATGACCCGAGTGGCAGCCAGGCTGCGTGCGGGGCAGGCCACCGAACGCCTGGTGGCCGCCGAACTCGCCTCCGCGCGAGCCACTGCCCGGTTGGTGGCGGGCCTGCCGGTCCTGGCCTTGATGATGGGCACGACCTCCGACTCGAAACCCGTGGAGTTTCTCCTCACCGAGCCGCTCGGGTTGGCCTGCCTGGCCGGTGGCGTGGGATTCGGGCTCATCGGGTTGTGGTGGATCGAGGCGATCGCGAGCGGGGTGCACCGATGAGGGGACTGCGGGCATGCTGATCCTCGCTGTGCTTGCCGCAGGTCTCACTCTCGCGTTGGCCCAGTCCGCGCCCGCACAGCCGGGCCGGATGCACGCGGAGAAGTCTCGTGGCGCAGCCACCGTCGCCGAAGGCTGGTGTCGGCGGCATCGCATTGCTTTGTCCTTGGTGGCCGGTGCCGGCGCTGCCGGCTTTGCGGGCGGAGTGTGGGTCCTTCCCTTCGGGATCCTGGTCGGCGGCGCGATGTGGGCCTTGCTCGGGCGGGTGGAGTCCGCTCGAGAGCGGACCCTCAAGGGGGAGGTCACCCGGGACCTGGGTCCGCTGATCGACATCCTGGCCGCCTCCATGCGGGCGGGCGCTCCACCGGCGCTGGCCCTGGACGTGGCCTGCACGGCGCTGCCCGGTGCGGCCGCCGACCGCTTGGCGGTGGTGCGAGCGCAGTTGACCTTGGGGGCGGACCCGGAGGCATCGTGGTTGCCCCTGATCGACGATGACGCGCTGGCGCCACTGGCTCGGGCGTTGGTGCGCGCACATCGCGTGGGTGCGCCGGTCGCCGGAGTGATCTCACGGGTGGCGGAGGACCTGGTGGAACGGGAGCGGTCAGATCTCGAGCAGCGCGCCAGGGCCGTGGGGGTCAAGGCGGCGTTGCCGCTCGGCCTGTGCCTACTTCCTGCCTTCCTCTTGTTGGGCATCGTGCCCGTGGCAGCAGGGCTGCTGACCCGCCTGGCGTGACCACTCCGCCAGGAATTGCCTCTGGAATCCGACGTGCGGGCGCTCTCCACAGCCGACCGACGTGGAACAGCACGATCTCCCGGCGCCGACCAAGGTGGCCGCAAGCGCCCGCATCCGGCGGGCCGGATCCGGAGGTCACCATGGCCCAACCACCACTCCACGCCAAAGATTCGGCGGCGCACCCGTCGACACCGTCACAGGTGTCGGAGATCGCTGCGAACGACGAGCGCGGGATCACCACCGCCGAGTACGCCGTCGGCACCGCGGCCGGTGCGGGACTCGCTGGGTTGCTCTACCAGTTGCTCACCAGCGAGTTCGGAGAACAACTGCTCAAGGCGCTGTTCGAGCACGTGCTGCGACTACTGGGCATCGGGTGAGTCGTCGGCTCCGGCGGTCAGACGACGGGGTCGTCACTGCCGAACTGGCGATGGCCCTGCCGCTGCTCCTCGCGGTCACGGTCGGGCTGGTGTGGCTACTGGCCGTCGGGGCCGCCCAGATCCAGCTGATCGATGCCACCCGTGAGGTGGCTCGCGCCGTGGCACGCGGCGAGGACCGAGGGGCCTCGATCGCCCTTGGGCAGCGCATTGCCCCCGAGGGGACCAGATTCGCCGTCGAGGGTCAAGGTGACCGAGTTGTCGTGATCGGGCAGGCCTCCATGAGAAGTCCGTCGGGACTGCTTGCCATCCTTCCGGCGGCGCCGCTACGGGCTGAGTCGGTCGCGATGCTCGAGCCGGGGATCGGGGAGGGCGTACCACTGAGATGACGAACGCCGCCGAGGAGCGCGGGGCGGGGACGGTGCTGGCCGTCTCGATGCTCGGGTTCGTGATGTTGGTCGCGACCACGTTGGGGCTGGTCGCCGGGGTGATCCGGGCACATCGTGAGGCCCAGGCGGCTGCGGATCTCACGGCCCTCGCTGCAGCCCAGACCTTGGTCGCAGGGGGCGATCCGTGCCGAACGGCCGCCGAACTGGCCAGTGCAAATCGCGGGGAACTGCTCGATTGTGTCGCCACGTCGATCGACGTTCGGGTGACCGTGCGGGTGGCGGGCCCGAGGTGGTGGGGGCTAGGGGTGGATCCCGCCGCCGAATCGCGGGCCGGTCCGGATCGGTCGTGAGTGGCTCGAATAGCGCAGGTGTTGCGCTATTCGGGCTGTTGTTCGCGTCTGCGCTCGGCCTCGACCTCTTCCAGCTTGCTGGAGAGCTCGTCGAGTTTCCTGCGTTCTTTGCGCTCCTTGATGGCGCGCTTGGTGCCGTGCTTGATCAGGTCCCAACCCCACAGGATTGCCACCCCTGCGGCGACACCGAGCGCGAAGATCGTCTGGGCGTTCAGGTTCACGCCGAGGATCTGGGCCGTGCCCTCGCTGACGAACAGTGCCGCAGCGATGGCCAACCCGGCCAGCACGACGAGCAGCGTACCGATCGCAACCATGTGGTCACGCTACCGTTCCGGCGCGTGTCGGAGCAGCAGTTCGAGGAGGCCGCGCGCCCCAACCTTGTCGAGAGGATGGTTCTGGTTGCCACACTTGGGCGACTGGATACATGACGGGCACCCTTCGGCGCAGGGGCAACCGGTGATCACCTCGAGCGTGGTGCCGAGCCAGCGACGTCTTTGATGAAATCCATGTTCGGCGAAACCGGCCCCTCCGGGGTGGCCGTCGTAGACGAAGACGGTGAGTTGGCCGGTGTCGTGATGGCGTGCCGTCGACACGCCGCCGATGTCCCACCGGTCGCACGTCGCAAACAGCGGCAGCAGACCGATGGCGCAGTGTTCGGCAGCGTGAGCGGCACCGAGGAGTCGGGTGGCGTCGATCCCTGCAGCACCCAGCGCCTCGTCACTCACGGTCCACCACACTGCCGAGGTGGCCAGGGTGGTGGCGGGCAGGTCCAGTGGTCGCTCGCCCAGCACCTCGCCGCCGGGCTCCCGCCGCACAAGGAAGCCGACGACCTGTTGGGCGACCATCACGTCCCCGAGCGTGACGCGGCAGGGACCCCAGCGCGCCTGCATTCGCTCAGCGGCGATGTCGATGCTGGTGGTCTCGCGGGCTGTCGTGCTGACGTCGGGCACCGAGGTGGTCATCTGCGCCACGCCCGCGTCGAGATCCAATGAGGTGACCAGCCAGCTCTCCCCGCGGTGGACGTAGACGGCTCCAGCGTGGGCCGTGCGCCGGGCGCTCGTGGGATCGACCGTGCCGACCACCCGTCCGGTCTCCGCCTCGATCAGCGAGACACCCGGCCCCATGGAGCCTCGAATGTCGGTGAGGTCGCAGGCTCGCGTCTGTCGGGTCCAGTACCAACCGTTGGCGCGGCGCCGGAGCATGCCCGCCTCCGTGAGGTCCTCGACCATTCCCGGGGCGGTCGGCCCGAAGATCTCCAGGTCAGCCGGGGTGAGCGGCACCTCGGCTGCGGCCGCGCACAGCTGTGGACGGACCACATGTGGATTGTCGGGATCGAAGACGCTGGCTTCGACGCTGGCATCAAGCAACGCCTCGGGGTGGTGGACCAAGTAGTTGTCGATCGGGTCTGCCCTGGCGATCAGGACCCCGAGGGCGGCTCCTGCGCCGCGTCCGGCCCGGCCCACTTGCTGCCAGAAGGCGGCCCTGGTGCCTGGGAAGCCCGCGATCAGGACGGCGTCCAGACCGTCGATGTCGATGCCGAGCTCGAGTGCGCTGGTCGCGGCTACGCCGGTGATCCGCCCTGCCCGCAGATCACTCTCGATCTCGCGGCGCTCCTCGGGGAGATAGCCGCCTCGGTACGCCGCGATCTGGCCGGCGAGTGCGGGTTGGAGCTCTTCGAGGCGTCGCACCGCGGTCGCCGGCCAG
>JAKFXV010000275.1 GCA_021731205.1 Nocardioides sp.
CTCCTATCTCTGGTCGCCCACCCGGAAGAAGGCGCTGGCCCCCTCGCCGTACCAACGGACGCTGCGCGAGGAACAGCTCAGGTGGGGCGAGCAACCCGACCGGTGGCTCGAGGCGCCCGCGCAGGGGAGCCCCAACCCGCTGTTGAGCCTCAGCAGGGACGTCGCCTGGCCGGTCGTCGAGCAGACGGCCGAGGCGAGGCGTCGGGTCGAGGCGGCCGAGTTGGTTCGCCGGGTCGATCCGAGTGCGAGCGACGATCTCGACCTGGTGCAGACCGCGATGGTCGCGGAGTGGGACGCCGAGATCGAGAGGTTGCTGCGGGCCGCCCGCGAGGAACGCACACCGACCAGCGACGTCGTGCTCCCGGCCAGCCTGTCGGTCACTGCGCTCACCCGGCTGCGCGCCGATCCCGACCAGTTCGCGCGCGACCTGGTGCGGCCGATGCCGCGCCGACCATCGCCCGCGGCCCGGTTCGGCACCCGGTTCCACGCCTGGGTTGAAACCAGGTTCGGGCAGCAGGACCTCTTCGACCCCGACGACCTGCCGGGCCAAGGCGACGCCGGCATCGACACCTCCGAGGAGTTGGCCGAGGTGATCGCGGCCTTCGAGTCGGGCCCGTTCGCCGATCGCGTGCCGCATGCTGTCGAGCAGCCATTCGCGGTGGTGTTGGCCGGTCAGGTCGTTCGTGGCCGGATCGACGCGGTCTACGCCGACGAGCGGCACGCTGGGGGGCACCTCGTGGTCGACTGGAAGACCGGGACCCGCCACGACTCCGATCCCCTGCAGTTGGCGCTGTACCGGCTGGCGTGGGCCGAGCTGGTGGGGTGTGCCGTCGAGTCGGTGCGGGCCGGCTTCTACTACGTGCGGTCCGGGACTCTGGTAGAGCCGACGGAGCTCCCCGACCGGCTGTCACTCGAAGCGTGGCTCGGGGGTATCAGTGCTGAGAAAGGGCCGCGCCGAGAGCGATCTCGACCATCGGTGTGAACGACTGCTCGCGCTCGAGCGCGCTCATCTTTTCGTTGGTCAACAGATGGTCCGACACCGTGCACACAGCCAGCGCGCGGCGCCCGTGCTGGGCAGCCAGCGTGTAGAGCGCGGACGCCTCCATCTCGACCGCCAACACCTGGTAGTCCGCCAGTCGCGAGACCAGTTCGGGCCGAGGCGCATAGAACGCGTCGGTGGAGAGGATCAGCCCCACGTGGGTGGCGTACGGCGTGTGGACGTGCTGGGCGGCGGCGTGGGCGGCCCGGAGCAGTCCGAAGTCGGCGACCGGCGCGTAGTCGAATCCTTCGAACCGCAGCCGGTTCATGCCGGAGTCCGTGCACGCGCCCGAGGCGATCACGACGTCACCCAGGTTGACCCGCTGAGTCATCGAGCCGCAAGAACCGATCCGGATGATCGACGCGACGTCGTACTCGGCGAAGAGCTCGTGAGCATAGATCGCCAGCGACGGCTGGCCCATTCCCGAGCCTTGGACCGAGACCCGCTGCCCGCGCCAGGTGCCGGTGAAGCCGTACATCCCGCGGATCTCGGTGTAGCAGCGCGCGTCGTCCAGCATGGTCTCCGCGATCCAGCGAGCTCGCAGCGGATCGCCCGGCATCAACACGACGGGGGCGATGTCTCCTGGCCCAGCGGCGATGTGGAGGCTCATGATCGGCAGACTAGCCTCGAAGGCGTGACTTTGCCGCACCTGCGTCTCGCCTCGAACGCCCACGATCGGCTGGGCGTACGCCGGCACGACGAGGCCTGGTTGGAAGCCCGGTGGCAGGACCCGAACAGCCGCATCCTGATCATCGACGAGGCCCGGGTCCGGCCGCAGGAGGGGCGAGTCCGTTGGGTTTCCCCCCATGAGCTGACCACGGCGTACGCCGGCGCCCTCCAGCCCGGACTCACCGCGGATCAGCTGCCGGCCCGACGGCTGTTGCTCGGTGAGCGGGATGGGTGCACCTGGTTCGGCTTCCGCAGTGACGGCCTGCTGGACGCCGAGGGCTGGCTCACCCTGCGCGAGGTCCTGCTCGGCGCGGTGGCGGACCTGAGCGCCGACGCGCCGCTGGTGTTCCACGGGATCGGCCTGGCGGAGTGGCATCGCGCGACCCGGTTCTGTGCCCGGTGTGGTGGGCGTCTGGGGGCGCGTGCCGCCGGGCACGAGCTCGCCTGCCCCGACTGTGGGCGGGTGCACTTCCCGCGCACCGACCCGGCCGTGATCATGGCGATCACCTTCGGCGAGCCCGGAAGCCCGTCCGAACAGTTCCTCCTCGGCAGGCAGGCCGCCTGGCCGCCGGGACGGTTCTCGACGCTCGCAGGTTTCGTCGAGCCGGGGGAGTCACTCGAGGACGCCGTCCGCCGGGAGGTCTTCGAAGAGGTCGGTGTCGTCGTCGGCGAGGTGGAGTACTTCGGCAACCAGGCCTGGCCGTTCCCCTCCAGCCTGATGCTGGGGCTGCGCGGTCGGGCGGTGAGCCACGAGCTGCTGATCGACCGCGACGAGATCGAGGAGGCTCGCTGGTTCACCCGAGCCGAACTCCTGGCCGCATCACGCGAGGGGTCGGTGCTGATCCCTCAAGGGGTGTCGATCTCCTCCTCACTGGTGCAGCACTGGTTCGGCGGGGACCTCCCGGGTACTTGGTGACCCCGCCCGTCCTGCCGGTCCGGTCCGGGGGAGGCGGCATCTAGGCTGGCCTGGTGCCCACCCCCGACCAACTGCTGGAGGCACTCGACCCCGAGCAACGCCAGGTGGCCGAGGCGTTGCGAGGGCCGGTCCGGGTGCTGGCGGGCGCCGGCACCGGCAAGACCCGAGCGATCACCCACCGCATCGCGTACGGCGTGGCAACCGGCGTCTACGCCCCCACCGAAGTGCTTGCGGTCACCTTCACGACCCGCGCTGCCGGGGAACTGCGCGGCAGGTTGCGCCAACTCGGCGCCCCCGGCGTGCAAGCCCGCACCTTCCACTCCGCCGCCCTGCGCCAGCTGCGCTACTTCTGGCCCCGCAGCCACGGCGTCGACCCACCCGAGCTGATCGAGTCCAAGCTGGGGATGCTGGCCAACGCCGCCCGTCGCCAGCGCCTCAGCGCCGATCAGGCCACGCTGCGCGACCTGGCGTCGGAGATCGAATGGGCCAAGGTCTCCAACGTGCTGCCCGAGCGCTACCCCCAGGTGGCGCAGGCTCGGGGACGGGCCGTGTCGGGGGTCGATCCCGAAGTAGTCGGGCGGGTCTTCGGGAGCTACGAGGACGTCAAACGCTCCCAGGGCCGGATGGATCTCGAGGACGTGTTGTTGCTGACTGCCGCGATGCTCGCCGACGACGAGCGGGTCGCCGCTCAGGTCCGTCGGCAATACAAGTGGTTCGTGGTCGACGAGTTCCAAGACGTCTCTCCGATCCAGACCGCGCTGCTCGACCTGTGGCGCGGAGGCCGCGACGAGATCTGCGTCGTCGGCGACCCTGCTCAGACGATCTACTCCTTCGCCGGCGCCGACGCGTCGTACCTTCGTGACTTCGCGCGCACCCACCCCGGCACGACCTCCATCGAGCTGGTCCGCAACTATCGGTCCACTCCCCAGATCGTCACGGCCGCCAACACCGTGCTGGCCGGCTCGGTGGGCGAGGTGGTTCACCTGCGGGCCCAACGGCCCGCGGGCCCCGAGGCCGACTTCACGCCGTACGCCGACGAGGTCGCGGAAGCCGACGGCATCGCCGCCGCCATCGCGGGACTGTGCGCCGGCGGCCTGAACCCCGGTGCCATCGCGATCCTCTTCCGGATCAACGCGCAGTCCGAGGCTCTCGAGGACGCGCTGGCCTCTCGTGGGATCCCCTACTCCGTGCGGGGCGCGGCCCGGTTCTTCGATCGGCCCGAAGTGCGCCAAGCGGTGACTCTGCTCCGGGGCGCGGCGCGCGCCGACACCTCCGAGGAGCCGCTCGCGACCCAGGTCGCCGCGATCCTCGCCGGCGTCGGGTGGACGCCCACGGCACCCGCGACTCGGGGCCAGTCGCGTGACCGCTGGGAGTCGTTCCAGGCGCTGGCCGACCAGGCGAGCGGCTTCGAGGGCAGCCTGGCCGAGTTCGTCGCCGACCTGGAGCGGCGGGCCGGCGAGCAACACGCGCCGATGGCCGACGGCGTCACGCTGGCGAGCTTCCATGCGGCCAAGGGCCTCGAATGGGACGCCGTGTTTCTCGCGGGACTGCACGACGGCTCGATGCCGATCAGCTACGCCGACACCCCGGCCGAGATCGAGGAGGAGCGCCGGCTGCTCTACGTGGGGCTGACCCGCGCGCAGACCCGGTTGTCGCTCTCGTGGGCCCGCGCGCGCACGCCGGGAGGCCGGGCCAACCGGCGCCCGTCGCGATTCCTGGACCCGCTCCTGCCCGCAGAGCTGGCCGCCGCCGAGGTGCGCGGCCCCGGTGGCAAACGACGTCGCGGGGCTGTGCACTGCCGCGAGTGCGGGGCGCCGTTGGGCACACCCGCCGAGAAGAAGGTGGGGCGTTGTGCCGATTGCCCCGCGGGGTATGACGAGGAGCTCTTCGAGCGCTTGCGCACCTGGCGGTTGGCCAAGGCGGCAGCGGAGTCCGTGCCGGCGTTCGTCATCTTCACCGACGCCACGCTGCAGCTGCTGGCCGAGGCCAAGCCGGCCGACGACCGTGCGATGCTCGCGATCAACGGGATCGGCAAGGCCAAGCTGGAGCGCTACGGCAGCGAAGTTTTAGCGGTTCTCGGGGCTCCCGGCGCGTGATTGCGCGCTCGGGAATGAAATAGTCATAAAATCGTTTGCTCATGACATGTACGCCCGCTAGCGTACCTACGTCCGGATTGGCCCCAACGAGGATCGCAAAGGAGG
>JAKFXV010000035.1 GCA_021731205.1 Nocardioides sp.
GACCCGTGAGCAGCACATTCGCAGAGAGAAGGCCACGTCCAACATCTGCACCGCCCAGGTGCTGTTGGCTGTCGTCGCCGGGATGTACGCCGTCTATCACGGGCCGGAGGGTCTGCGTGCCATCGCCGAGCGAACCCATGCCCACGCGGCCGACCTTGCTGAGGGCCTTCGGCGGATCGGGATCGGGGTCGAGAACGACACGTTCTTCGACACGGTGACGGTGCTGGTGCCGGGCGCGGCCGACGGCGTCGTCGCCGCCGCGCGGGCCCACGGGGTCCACGTGCGGCGCGTCGATGCCGACCGAGTCGGGGTTTCGACGTCGGAGTGCACCACAGTCGCCACGATCGCGACCGTGCTGGCTGCCTTCGAGTCGGTTGTCGGCTCGACTCCGGCGAGCGTGGGCGGCGCCCAGGGGCTGCCTGCGGCGCTGCGCCGCAGCACGCCGTACCTCACCCACGAGGTGTTCTCGGCGCACCGGAGCGAAACCGCGATGCTGCGCTACCTGCACCGCCTCTCAGCGCGTGACTACGCGCTCGACCGCGGGATGATCCCGCTCGGATCGTGCACCATGAAACTCAACGCCACCACCGAGATGGAGCCGGTCAGCCTGCCCGGTTTCGCAGGGCTCCACCCGTTCGTGCCCGCTGAGGATGCGGAGGGCTACCGGCAACTGATCGGGGAGTTGGAGGGCTGGTTGGCAGAGATCACCGGCTACGACCGGGTCTCGATCCAACCCAACGCGGGGTCCCAAGGCGAACTCGCGGGGTTGCTCGCCATTGGCGCCTACCATCGCGCCAACGGAGGAGGGACGCGCGACGTCTGCCTCATCCCGTCTTCGGCCCACGGCACCAACGCCGCCTCTGCGGTCATGGCGGGCATGCGTGTCGTGGTGGTCGCGGCCAGCTCCGATGGCTCGGTGGACCTCGACGATCTGCGGGCCAAGTGCGAGACCCATCGGGATTCGCTGGCGGCGATCATGGTGACCTATCCCTCGACGCACGGCGTCTATGAGCAGACCATCTCGCAGTTGTGCGACATCGTCCACAGCTACGGCGGCCAGGTCTACGTGGACGGTGCCAACCTCAACGCGCTCCTCGGCTGGGCCAAACCAGGTCGATTCGGCGGGGATGTCTCGCATCTCAATCTTCACAAGACCTTCTGCATCCCCCATGGCGGCGGCGGCCCGGGCGTGGGTCCGGTCGCGGTGCGAGCGCATCTGGCGCCGTACCTGCCGACGCACTCGCTACATCCGGACCCGGGCAAGCGCGTCGGGATCGGTCCGATCAGCGCCGCGCCGTACGGCTCGGCCGGGGTCTTGCCCATCAGTTGGGCATACATCAGATTGATGGGGGCCGAGGGGCTGCGCCGCGCCACGGCCACCGCGGTCCTGGCAGCCAACTACGTGGCGTCGCGGTTAGGTGAGCATTTCCCGATCATGTACGCCGGTCCGGGTGGGCTGGTGGCCCACGAATGCATCCTCGACCTGCGTGAGCTGACCAAGCGCACGGGGGTGGGAGTCGACGACGTCGCCAAACGCCTGATCGACTACGGCTTTCATGCCCCGACGATGTCCTTCCCGGTGGCCGGCACGCTCATGGTGGAGCCAACGGAATCCGAAGATCTGGCCGAGCTCGATCGGTTCTGCGACGCGATGATCGCGATCCGCCGCGAGATTGACCGTGTCGAGCTCGGGGAATGGCCCGCAGCCGACTCGCCACTTCGCCACGCACCCCACACGGCGCAACACCTGGTCGGGGAGTGGCCGCACGCCTACCCCCGCGAGCTTGCAGTGTTCCCGACCGGACCCGATCCCGATAAGTACTGGCCGCCGGTCGCACGAGTCGATAACGCCTATGGGGACCGCAATCTGGTGTGCTCGTGCCCACCGCCCGAGGCCTTCGCCCAAGGAATGGATATGGAGAACTAGTCAGGTCGCCTGCGACACGCTCGACATGTTGAAGTCGGGCACGCGGAGCGCCGGGGTCGAGACCCAGGGGAAGTATTCGCCCCACTCGCGGCTGAACGCGGCGCTCGTCTCGCTGCAGGCGGTGAAGCGGTTGAGGAGGTCGATCGGGCTCTCGTTGAATCGGAAGTTGTTGACCGAACCCACGATCTCACCGCTCTCGATGAGATAGACGCCGTCCCTGGTCAGCCCCGTCAACAACAGCGACTGGGGATCGACCATCCGGATGTACCACAGGCAGGTCAGCAGGAGGCCGCGCTCGGTTTGCGAGATGACCTCGGCCAACGTGGCTGTGCCTCCGGTGTCAACGATCAGGTTGCCCACCATCGGTGTTGTCGGTTGTCCGGTCAGACGTGCCGAGTTTCGCGTCTGGAGTAGGGCACCGAGCTCGCCGTCGGAGATCCACTCGGTGCGGTGGAGGGGAAGGCCGTTGTCGAAGACCGAAGAGATGTCCGAGGAGCTGGGTGCGACGACGAAGGGAGCAGCCGGCAAGGAGCCATCACCGGGATCGGAGTAGAGCCGGACCCCGGACCGGGCGATCGGCTCCCCGATTCGCGTGCCGCCTCCGACATGGCCATAGACCGACTGGCCGTCGTGTGCGTCGCGCGCGCCCGCGGTGGCCAGGGCGTAGATCATCAGGTCGGCCACGGCCTCTGGCGGGAGCACGGTGTCGTAGCGACCGGCCGGCAGCTCGACAGAACGGCTGGCCCACGACAGTCGAGTCGCGAGGTCCGACTCGATCGCGAGCGGATCGATGTCGGCGAAGTCCGGGGTCGCCCGACCGACCCAGGCGCTGTGTTGCAGGTCGGCCGTCTTGGCCGTGCATGTCACGTGTCCGGTGGGTTGGACGTGTCGACGCCGCAGGCCGGTGCTCGAACCGAGGTAGGTCGACTCCAGCTGGTGCTCGAGGAAGCCGTACAAGATGCGTGAGTCTCGGCTTGCTCGTTCGAAGGCCTCACCAAGACGCGGAGCCAACTCCGTAAAGATACCGATGTCGGTTCGCTCGGGTTCGTGCTCCCAGGAAGGATCCTCGGATGCGGCGACCAACTCGGCGGCGTCCTCCGCCGCTGCGGCCCCGTGAGCGCCCGCGTCGGCGGATCGGACCAGGCCCGTGACCTGGTCCAGTGTTGTCGCCGAGCCGGTGACCGAAGCGGTCGCCACGCCCTCGGCCCGATGATGGAAAGAGATCACGGTCACCTCGTTGGCATGCATCACGCCGTTCGTGGTGAGCGTGTTGTTGGCCCATCGAAGGTTCGCCGACGTGGTGTCCTTGACGATCACGATGCATTCGTCGGCGCCAGTCGTAGCCAGGGCATGCTCGACGAGCTGCTGGGGGGTGGGAGCGTCCGTGGGGGCCATCAGCGGCCGCCTTCATCGAGGGTGTTGAGAATGCGTATGCCGCGAAACAGCGCCGACGGACATCCGTGGCTCACCGATGCAGTCTGTCCCGGCTGGGCCTTGCCGCAGTTGAACGCGCCGCCCAGAACCCAGGTCTCTGGGCCTCCCACAGCCTCCATGGAACCCCAGAAGTCTGTTGTCGTGGCCTGATAGGCGACGTCGCGCAACTGCCCGGTGAGCCGGCCGTTCTCGATGGAGAAGAAGCGCTGTCCGGTGAACTGGAAGTTGAAGCGCTGCATGTCGATCGACCACGACTTGTCGCCCACGACGTAGATGCCGCGGTCGACCGCCGAGATCAAGTCTTGGGTCGAGATGTCTGCGGGTGACGGCTGGAGTGACACGTTGGCCATCCGCTGGATGGGAATGTGGCCCGGCGAGTCGGCGTAGGCACACCCGTTGGAGCGTCCCGCGTTGAGTTCAGGATGCAGCCGAGCCATGGCACGGTCGAGTTGGAAACCAACCAGGATGCCGTTTCGTACGATGTCCCAGCTCTGAGCCGCCACGCCCTCGTCGTCGAAGCCCACTGTCGCCAGGCCGTGTTCGACCGTGCGATCCCCAGTGACCTGCATGATGTCCGAGCCGTACCGAAGGGCATCGAGCTGGTCGACGGTCGCGAATGAGGTGCCGGCGTAGTTGGCTTCATAACCCAGCGCCCGATCCAACTCGGTCGCGTGCCCGATGGACTCGTGAATCGTCAGCCAGAGGTTGGAGGGATCGATGACGAGGTCATAGGTGTCCGGTTTGACGCTGCTCGCACGCAACTTCTCGGCCAACAGGTCCGGGGCTTCGGACAGTTCGGCATCCCAGTCGTAGCCGTGAGTCAGGTACTCCCATCCTCGCCCCACCGGTGGGGCGAGCGAGGCCATCGAGTCGAAAGTGCCGCGCCGCTCGTCCGACCCCAGGGCCTCGAAGCCGGGCTGGAGCCGGAAGCGTTGTTGGGTGATTCGGCTCCCAGCGAGATCTGCGAAGAACTTCACCTCATGAACCTGCAGTAGGGACGCTGTCGCGTGGCTCACGGCGCGGTGGGCACGCAACCGCGCGGTCCAGCCGGTCAAGAGCGCGATCTTCTCCGGCAACGACACGCGGGTGGGGTCCGACTCGTAGGAGGAGATCCACGTGCGGTCGCCGTAGGCCGGTTCGGGAGCGAGGTCGACGCGGCGCGTCGTCATGGCTGACGCGACCTCGGCAACGAACACTGCCTGATCGGCCACCCGCACCGCCTCTTCGGGGGTGAGGATGACGCCGGCGGCGAAACCCCAGGAACCACGATGAACAACCCGCACGGCGAAGCCGAGGTCTTCGGTCTCGCTGGTGCCCTCGACGGACTCGTCTCGAACGTCGACGCGCTGATAGCGAACCCGCTCGAACCTGAACTCTCCGTGCTCGACGCCGTGTTGCGCGAGGCGGCCGAGGGCGACCTCCGACAGAGCCAGATAGGGAAGGGCAAGGAAGGTGGGGTC
>JAKFXV010000034.1 GCA_021731205.1 Nocardioides sp.
GGGACCAACGCAGCGAGCGTGTCGTCCGGGGTGTGGGGATCCCAGGCCAGCTCCCGCAGGGACAGCCGGAACCGATCGGTGGCGAGCAACGAGATCGTCGACCCGTCGATCTCCAGGCGTACGCCTGTCAGGACCGGCAACATGTCATCGCGACCGGCGGCGGTCACCGCCTGCGCGACGGCATGTGCCAGCTCGGCGCTGTTGACCGTTCCGGTCGCCGCGGGCATGTCGGGCAGTGCCGGATAGTCCTCCACCGGCATGGTCTGCAGGCTGAACCGCGCCGAGCCGCAGGTCAACGACACCCGGGTGCCCTCCAGGACCATCTCCACAGGCTTGGGTGGCAGGCTTCGGCAGATATCGGCCAGTAGTCGACCGCTCACGAGGGCTTGACCCTCGGCGCTCACTTCGGCACTGAGCGTCGCTCGTGCAGAGGTCTCGTAGTCGAAGGTTGACAGCTGGAGGCCCTCGTTCGGAGCGGTGCGGGCCTCGATCATCACTCCGGACAACACCGGGACACTCGGGCGGACCGGCAGGTTGCGGGCGGCCCACGCCACCGCGTCGGCCAGCGCGTCACGTTCGACACGGAACTTCACGTGTGGCTTCCTTCCTGGGGCTCCATCCGGTTCGGCTGATCCTGTCAGAGTGCCCGGTTATCCCCAACAGGGCGGGGCAGGATCATTTTTCGGATGATCTGTCTATCTATAGGTCAGTTGTAGTCATAGGTGCTGTGCAAGCTGTGGATGAGGGTCGTTGGTGCAGGTCAGCCACTCGAAGTTGTTAGTTGCTGCCTGTGTAGAACCGAGCCCTCGACTGCGGGGAGGTGTGAGCTGACATGGGTTGCTCGGCCCGGCCGGCCCGCTCGTGCACATGCATGTGGAGGACACGCCGGGTGCATCCACAACGACATCCCCAGTGCGTGGCCCAGTCCTGTGGGGCGGTCATGTCTGGCGAGCCTGCAACTTGATCCGGTTGGTCAGCTCGCTGACCTGGTTGAAAACCGATCGCCGCTCGGCCAACAACTTGTTGATCTTGCGGTCGGCGTACATCACCGTGGTGTGGTCGCGGTTGCCGAACTGCGCACCGATCTTGGGCAAAGACAAGTCGGTGAGCTCGCGACACAGATACATCGCGATTTGACGGCCCTGCACGAGGTGGCGACCCCGGCTGGGCCCGGTGAGGTCCTCGATGGACACCGCGAAGTACGCCGCCGTCTGGGCGATGATGGCGCCGGCGGTGATCTCCGGTTCTCCACCTTCGGGAATCAGGTCCTTCAAGACGATCTCGGCGAGCGTGATGTCGACCTCTTGTCGGTTGAGGTTCGCGAAGGCGGTCACCCGGATCAGGGCACCCTCGAGCTCGCGGATGTTCGTCTGGATCTTGGAAGCGATGAACTCCAAGACATCCGGTGGCGCGGTCAGCCGATCCATGGCGGCCTTCTTGCGCAAGATCGCGATGCGAGTCTCGAGGTCAGGGGGCTGGACGTCGGTGATCAGTCCCCACTCGAAGCGGTTGCGGAGCCGATCCTCGAGCGCCTCGAGGCGCTTGGGTGCCCGGTCGGAGGTCAACACGATCTGCTTGTTGGCGTTGTGCAGGGTGTTGAACGTGTGGAAGAACTCCTCCTGGGTCTGAGTCTTGCCCTCCAGGAACTGGATGTCGTCGATCAGGAGTACGTCGACGTCGCGGTAGCGCCGCTTGAACCGATCCTGTCGATCGTCGCGGATCGCGTTGATGAACTCGTTGGTGAACTCCTCGCTGCTGACGTAGCGCACCTTGGCCCCGGCGTACAGGCTGCGGACGTAGTGACCGATGGCGTGCAGGAGGTGGGTCTTGCCGAGGCCCGAGTCGCCGTAGATCAACAGCGGGTTGTAGGACTTGCCCGGAGCCTCCGCGACGGCGACGGCGGCCGCGTGGGGGAACCGGTTCGAGGAGCCGATGACGAAGGTCTCGAAGGTGTACTTCGGGTTGAGCCGGGTCTCGAGGTGAGCGCTGCTGGCAATCAGTCCTGGCTCTTGGGAGATGCCGTGCCCCGGTGGTGATGAATCGACAAATGGATTCATCGAGAAGTCTCTCAATAGATCCAGGTTACCGGTGCGCCCGTCGCTGTGGCCGTCCGCTCCAAGCGGTCCGGCGTACTCCGGATCGAAGATGTCGTCCTCATCGAGGGGGTCGGCGTCACTTTCTTCCAGGGCCGCGTCGACGGTGACGGCCAGTCGGACTTCGCGACCGAAGGCCTGGCTCAACGCGTCCTCCAACTGTGCCCGCAGCCGCCCCTCGATCTGGGTTCGGGTGAACTCGTTGGCGACGGCGATGATCAAGGTGTCGGCGTGGAGAGTGACGGGTTCGCTGGCCTTGAGCCACGCCAGTTGGAATGGCTCCAACTCACCCAGCACCGCGGTCCAGATGTGGTTGAGGTCTGGCGAGGGGTCTGAGTGGGGGTGATCCACGAGTCCGTACTTTCTGTGCGTCGCGGCGCACGGCCTGGGTCCGACGAGCTGTCCGAGCGTGTGGCTCGTCCACAAGATTGTCCACAGGTTGTGAACGCGGACTTGAGTTGTGGACAAACCGACCAAGACCCGCGAGACGGCGTCCACTCCAATGCATTCAGGCAGGTCAGGTGGCATGAAAGCCAACGGTTGACTCACCCGACCACACGGTCGTGAGGTGCAGCTCCTGGTGCGGAGGGGAACCCTGGTACGACCGAACGTAACAACCTTCGCCGGGCCCGAGCAAGACGCTATCCACAGGCATCTCACGATCAGAGCCAGGTATCTACAGCCGGCATCGTGGCGGGCGATCGGGACGGTCTCGCGAGTTTGACCCTGGACGCGGGCTACGCGTACCGTTGGCCGGTCACCCAGTGGAGTATCGGAGAGCGAACCCGTGAGCAAGCGCACGTATCAGCCGAACAACCGGCGCCGGCACAAGGTGCACGGCTTTCGCCTGCGGATGCGCACGCGTGCGGGCCGAGCGATTCTGGCAGCGCGCCGTCGCAAGGGCCGCAACAGCCTGGCCGTCTGAGACGCCCGGCCACTCCCGCGTCCACACCTCGACTGTGACCAGGACCCGTGCTCCCCGCCAGGAATCGACTGAGGTCCCCAGCGGACTTCACTCGAGCGACTCGGCACGGTGTGCGGGCCGGTACGAGCGTGCTCGTGGTGCACTACGCGCCCGAACCAACGGGCGAAACCGCTGCCTCGAATCCTCCTCGCATCGGTTTCGTCGTGAGTCGAGCGGTGGGTAACGCCGTGACGCGCAACCGGGTTCAGCGCCGGCTGCGCCACTTGAGTCGAGACTTCCTCGGCGCGGTGCCGGCAGGAGGCGTTGTGGTCGTGCGTGCGCTCCCCCCGGCCGCGACGGCCACCTCCGAGGAACTCCGGGTGGCGTTGGACCGTTGTCTGTCACGCGTGCAGCAGCGCGCGGGGAGCTCCCGATGAAGTACGTCCTGATTGCGATCTTGAAGGGTTACCGGTTCCTGATCAGCCCGATGTACGGGCAGGTGTGCCGCTACCACCCGTCGTGTTCGGCGTACGCCCTGGACGCGGTCACCACTCACGGCAGTCTCCGGGGCTCCTGGCTGGCCGCCCGACGCTTGGGACGCTGCCACCCCTGGGCCGCCGGTGGTTACGATCCGGTGCCTCCCACTCGTGAGTCGCTGGTCATCAACGAAGAATCGAGGAGCCTGACGTGATGGACTTCCTGGGTGCCGTCGGGCACGCGATCATGCTTCCGCTCTACTGGGCGATCTCGGGCGTGCTGGTCGGGTTCCACAATCTCTTCAGCACGTTCCTGCCTGAGGAGTCGGGCGCCGCGTGGGCACTGTCGATCGCCGGCTTGACCATCGTCGTCCGCGCGACCCTGATCCCGCTGTTCGTGAAGCAGATCAAGTCCAGTCGGAACATGCAGCTGATCCAGCCTCGGGTCAAGGAGTTGCAAGCGAAGTACGGTCACGACCGTGAGCGGATGTCGCAGGAGACGATGAAGCTCTACAAGGAGACCGGGACCAACCCGTTCTCCTCGTGCCTGCCGATCCTGGTGCAGATGCCGATCTTCCTTGCCCTGTTCCGCTTGATTGATCAGGCGTCGAAGGATCGCGGCCACGCCTTCTTGAACGACGATCGTGCACGGCAACTGGCGGATGCCGAGTTGTTCGGGGTTTCCATCAAGAGCACGTTCTTCCGTGCCGACGGTGATGTCGGGGTGATGGTACTGGCCGGCATCCTGATCGCGATCATGACGTTGACGACCTTCACCACCCAGAAGCAGCTGTTCAGCAAGAACATGCCTGCCGAGTCCCTCACCGGGACCTTCGCACAGCAGCAAAAGATCATGCTGTACGTCCTGCCGGTGGTCTTCGGCGTCACCGGCGTCGCGTTCCCGATCGGCGTGCTCATCTATTGGTCCACGTCGAACTTGTGGACGATGGGGCAACAGTTCTACGTCATCCGAAACAACCCCGTTCCCAACACCCCCGCTGCGGCCGCGAAGGCCGAGCGTGATGCGCGAAAGGCGAAGGGTCGTGCGGGCAAGGGGGCTGCGGTCGCTGGTGCGGAGGAGGCGGGGTCGACGCCGCCGAATGGCGCCACTCACCAAGACGCTGCTGCTGGAGAGGTGACCCCAGGTCAGAACGGGAGCGGGCCCGCGGCGAACCAAGGTCGCCAACAGCCGAAGAAGAAGACTCGTAACCAACGCCGGCAGAAGCCCGGCAAACCCGCCCCCAGCAACTAGGCAGACGAAGGAGCGCTCATCACCATGGGCAATGAAGGCGACGCGACAATAGACGACCTGCCAGTAGACGACCTGCCAGTAGACGACCTGC
>JAKFXV010000033.1 GCA_021731205.1 Nocardioides sp.
GTCGAGTACACCGCGGTCGCCGCGGTGTACTCGACTCCCCGACGGGAGCGAATGAAGGCCAAGGTCGGGGTCCCGCGTCGCACCAGATCCGCCAAGAGTTCGGCGGCTTCGGTCGTGGCGGAACGCCGGACGGGGGCGCCGTGCTCCCCGGCGGCCTCGACGAACGGCGGTTCCCACAACGCTAGTGACAGCTCGCCTCGAGGCGAACCGTCGGCGGACACCGGCGCCATCGGCAGACCCGTCAGCCGAGCTCCGGTCGCCTCGGCCTCGGCCATCGTGGCCGAGGCCAGGATGAACGTCGGATCGGCGCCGTGGGCGCGAGCCACCCGCCGTAAGCGACGCAGTACGTGGGCCACGTGCGCCCCGAAGACACCCCGGTAGTGGTGGCACTCGTCCACCACGACGTAGCGAAGCGTCGAGAAGAGCTCGCCCCACCGTTCGTGGGTCGGGAGTAGTGAGCGGTGCAGCATGTCCGGGTTGGTCAAGACGTACTCGGCATGGCGGCGGGACCACTCGCGTTCCTCACGATTGCTGTCCCCGTCATGCGTGCTCGCCCGGACCGGCAGACCGAGACTCCGCAGAGCCTGGAGCTGATCGTGCGCGAGGGCCTTCGTGGGCGCGAGATAGAGCACCGAGGCGCCACGTTCGTCCAGTGGGCCGCGCATGGAGAGGATGTCCGACAGCGCGGGCAGCAGATAGCCGAGGGACTTGCCCGAGGCAGTGCCCGTCGCGATGATCGCGTGGCGACCGGAGTGTGCCGCCTCGGCCAGTTCGACCTGGTGGGACCAGGGGCGGTCGATGCCGCGCCGGGCGAAGGCCTTCAGAACCTCGGGGTGAGACCAGGGCGGCCAGTCTGCGGTGCGTTCGGCGCGCGCCGGGAGCACCGTGAGATGCGCCAGCCGGGCGCCACGCTCGGCATCGGCGAGGAAGTCGATCGCGGACCCAGCCATCGTCCGCAAGTGTCGCAAAGTGCACCGACATGAGAACGTCAGTTCGGGCAATGGTTCCCACCGGGGGTGTCCTGGGTGGACAATCGCAGCGGAACTGACACCGAGACTCGGGAGGACCAGGTGGATCTGACGTTGGCCACGCGTGCCGTGGGCGATCGGATCGTGGTCGAGGTGAGCGGTGAGATCGACGTCTACACCGCCCCCAAGTTGCGCGACAAGATCACCGAGCTCGTGGGTGCCGGTGTCTACGAGATCGTCATCGACATGGAGGGCGTTGAGTTCCTCGACTCCACCGGGCTCGGGGTGCTCGTGGGTGGATTGAAGAAGGTCCGTGCCCACGGAGGCAGTTTGAGCCTGGTGTGCACCCAGGATCGGTTGCTCAAGATCTTTCAGATCACCGGACTTTCGAAGGTGTTCGCGATCCACGACTCGCCCGAAGCCGCGCTGGGGTCTTGATCGGGTCGGTGGCGAACCGGCGGCATAGCTGAGCGCTCCAGAGGGCTTTGCGCGCAAATTTCCGCGTTGACCGTCCCGAATGTTCGTGAATCGTCGTTCCTGCGTAGACTCCGACGGTCATTTCCGCTCATCCGATTGTTGAAGTCCCAGGAGGAACAACATGACCGGGATCCATCCCGCCGTCATGGATGTCGAACTCTCCGGAGGCAACTTCACTTTGGTCATCATCGTCGCCGTGATCGCGCTCGCCGCGCTCGCCATGGCGGCGATGTTCCGTAGTGAAGTGCTGTCCGCCGGTGAGGGCACCGACAACATGAAGAACATCGCCCAGGCCATCCAAGAGGGCGCGAACGCCTATCTGACTCGGCAGTTCCGGACGCTCGGCATCTTCGCCGCGGTCGCCTTCTTCGTCTTATTGGCGCTGCCTGCCGACGACACGACCGTCCGAATCGCACGCTCGATCTTCTTCCTGGTTGGTGCCGGCTTCTCCGCCGCGATCGGCTACCTCGGCATGTCGCTGGCCGTGCGCGCCAACCTGCGGGTCGCTGCGGCCGCCAATGAGGAGGGCCGAGACCAGGCCATGAACATCGGCTTCCGGACCGGCGCTTTCGTCGGCATGGCGACCGTGGGCCTGGGACTACTCGGAGCCAGCGTTGTCGTCATGTTGTTCCAGGCCAAGGCCCCGGTGGTGCTCGAAGGCTTCGGATTCGGCGCGGCCCTGCTGGCGATGTTCATGCGGGTCGGCGGCGGCATCTTCACCAAGGCCGCCGACGTGGGTGCCGATCTGGTTGGCAAGGTCGAGAACAACATCCCCGAGGACGACCCCCGGAACGCCGCGACGATCGCGGACAACGTGGGAGACAACGTCGGCGACTGCGCCGGCATGGCCGCCGACCTGTTCGAGTCCTACGCCGTGACTCTGGTGGCCGCACTGATCCTCGGTTCGCAGGCCTTCGGCGACAAGGGCCTCGTCTACCCGTTGCTGATCCCCGCGATCGGCGCGATCACGGCTGTGCTCGGTGTCTACATCACCAAGCCGCGGGCCGGTGAGAACGGCCTGAAGACGATCAACCGTGCCTTCTACATCTCCGCAGCTGTCGGCGCCGTCGCGTCGGTGGTGTTGTCGTATGTCTACCTTCCCTCGACCTTCGCCGGGTTCGAGCGGGTGCAGGGCCTCGACATGGCCACCGCCGAAGGTGACCCGAGGATGATCGCCTCCATCGCGGTCGTGATCGGGATCGTGATGGCGGCTGGCATCTTGGCGCTGACCGGCTACTACACCGGCACCGAGTACCGCCCCGTCAAGGACGTCGGCAAGACCTCACTGACCGGTGCGGCCACGGTCATCCTCTCCGGTCTGTCGGTCGGCTTCGAGTCGGCGGTCTACACGACGCTGGTCATCGGTGCGGCCGTGTTCGGAGCCTTCCTGCTCGGCGGCGCGACGTTGACGGTTTCTCTGTTCGCGGTGGCACTGGCCGGTTGTGGCCTGTTGACCACCGTCGGCGTGATCGTGGCCATGGACACCTTCGGCCCGGTCTCCGACAACGCTCAAGGCGTTGCCGAGATGTCTGGCGACGTGAGCCCCGAGGGCGCCCAGATCCTGACCGAGCTGGACGCGGTCGGCAACACCACCAAGGCGATCACCAAAGGCATCGCGATCGCGACCGCCGTGCTCGCGGCGACGGCGTTGTTCGGTTCCTACTCCACCTCGGTGTTCGAGGCGGTCCGCGAGGCCGGCGTGGCTGAGGACACCTTGATCTTCGACGTGTTCAACCCTGGCGTGCTGATCGGGATCCTGCTCGGGGCTGCCGTGGTGTTCTTGTTCTCCGGCCTCGCGATCAATGCTGTCGGCCGTGCGGCCGGCGCAGTGGTTTTCGAGGTACGCCGCCAGTTCCGCGAGATCCCCGGGATCATGGAAGGCACCGGTCGGCCGGAGTACGGCAAGGTCGTGGATATCGTCACCAAGGACTCGTTGCGAGAGTTGATCACGCCCGGGCTGCTGGCCGTGTTGGCGCCCGTCGCCGTCGGCTTCGGTCTCGGCGTGGAGGCGTTGGCCGGGTTCCTGGCCGGCGCGATCGGCACGGGCACCCTGATGGCGGTCTTCTTGGCCAATGCGGGCGGGGCCTGGGACAACGCGAAGAAGCTGGTCGAGGACGGCAATCACGGCGGCAAGGGGTCGGAGGCGCACGCCGCGACTGTCATCGGCGACACCGTGGGTGACCCGTTCAAGGACACCGCCGGCCCTGCGATCAACCCGCTGATCAAGGTGATGAATCTGGTCTCGTTGCTGATCGCAGGCGCCGTGGTCTCCATGAGCATCGGTGAGGACCAGAACGACGCCATGCGCATCGTCATCGCTCTCGTGGCCGTAGCCATCATCGTTTTCGCGGTCTACAACTCCAAGAAGGGCGAGGTCGCGATCGGCGATGAGACCCCGGCCGTCGAGGTCAACGCCTGACCGGTCCACGGCACCTACGAAACGCGACGACTCGGCGCCCACCAGGTGCCGGGTCGTCGCGCATTTCGCAGTCGGGGCGCCGAGTGGCCGGCCGTTAGGATCGCTCGCGTGGACCCCGAGGGCTTGATGCGGCGGTTGCGCGCGGCACTCACCGAGGTCGGGTTCACAGTGGATTCGGTCGCCGAGCTTCTCGGCTCATCGGCACACAGGGCACTCGGCCGCAACGAGACGACTCCGGGGCTACGTCGGACGACCGGCGGTTCTCCGCTGGAGACCTTAGTCCGACTGTTCCTCCTGCAGGCTCCCGTGTCGGCTGAAGCCGCCGAGCGGGCACTGCCGTCGCTCGTGGATCCGCTGCAGGCACTCGGCCTGCTGCAGTGCACCGTGGATCGGGTGGCCGCGACGCTCGACGTGCGGCCGTACTCCGACGGGGTGCGCGAGCTGTGGGTGATCAGCGACCTCACCCCCGGCATGAACGGCACCCCGATCAGCGTGCGCCCCGACTACGTGCTCGGCATCTCGCCCGCCTCGACGTCGCTGGCTCAGTTGGCCATGCGCGGAGAGATCGGCAGCGCGCTCGACCTCGGCACCGGGTGCGGCGTTCAGGCGCTCCACCTGGCCGCGCACAGCGACCGCGTCGTCGCGACCGACATCAACGAGCGGGCACTGTGGATGACGCGGTTGAATCTCGTGCTCAACGACGTGGATTGGGTGGAGGTACGCGACGGCTCGTTCTTCGCCCCGGTGCGTCGCGAGCGCTACGACCTGATCGTCACCAACCCGCCGTTCGTGATCTCGCCAGGCACAGGCGAGCGCCTGGTCTATCGCGACTCGGGGCTGCCCGGCGATCAGGTGGTCGAGCACATCGTGCGGGCCGCCCCCAAGCATCTCAACGAGGGGGGTTGGTGCCAGATTCTCGCCAACTGGGCGATCGTCGACGGCA
>JAKFXV010000032.1 GCA_021731205.1 Nocardioides sp.
GAGTTCGGGGTCGGCCGATGCGTGGTGGCACCCAACGCAGGTGCCATGACCTTGGACGGCACGAACACCTGGGTGCTCCGATCCGCCGCCGGTGGACCGAGCATCGTCGTGGATCCGGGCCCGTTGGACCGGCGGCACCTCGACGCCGTCGCGGCCGCAGCGGACGAGGTCGCTGTGGTCCTTCTCACCCACCACCACGCCGACCATTCGGAGGCCGCGCGTGCGTTTGCGATGCGCGTCGGGTGCCAGGTGCGGGCGCTGGACCCGAGTCATCGGCTCGGCGGAGAGGGTCTCGGCGAGGGGGACGTCGTCACTGCTGGTGACCTCGAGATTCGAGTGATCGCCACCCCGGGGCATACCAGTGACTCGTTGTCGTTCCTCGTGCCGGAGGCTGGCGCCGTACTCACCGGGGACACGGTGCTCGGCCGCGGCACCACCATGGTCGCCCACCCCGACGGGCAGCTCGGCGCCTATCTCTCGTCGTTGGTCCGGCTGCGCGAGTTGGCAGCAGCGAACGAAGTGTTGTGCATCTGGCCCGGACACGGACCGGTTATCGACGACGCGCTCCCCGTCCTGGACTACTACTTGACGCACCGGCGTGCACGGCTGGAGCAGGTGCGCCAGGTGCGAACGGCGCTACAGGCCGAGCCGGGCCGTGGTCACACCTCGGACGAAGCGCTGGCTCGGGAGATCGTTCGCATCGTGTACGCCGACGTCGATCCCGTCCTGTGGGGCGCCGCAGAGCTGTCGGTCCTTGCCCAACTCGCCCACCTAGACCACCCCTGACCGCGCGCGCTGCGCGCGCCCGGCCGCGCTAACGCTCAGCGGGAGCGGCGCGTGAGGCGGTCGACATCCATAATCACGACCGACCGCGGCTCCAGGCGAAGCCAGCCGCGGGAGGCGAAGTCGGCCAAGGCCTTGTTGACCGTCTCGCGCGAGGCGCCGACCAACTGGGCCAGCTCCTCCTGAGTCAGATCGTGATTGACGTGTACGCCGTCGTCCGCGGTGCGGCCGAACCGACTGGCCAGGTCGATCAGGGCCTTCGCCACCCGGCCAGGGACGTCGCTGAACACCAGGTCGGCCACAACGTCGTTGGCCTTCCGCAAGCGGCTAGCCAACTGAGTCAGCAGCCCGTGGGCGACGGCGGGTCGTCCCTCGAGCCAACGCACCAAGTCGGCATGCGCCAAGGCGACCAGGGTCGTGTCGATCACAGCCGTCGCAGTTGCCGAGCGTGGACCGGGGTCGAACAAGGAGAGTTCCCCGAACATCTGTCCGGGGCCGAGCACCGCAAGCAGGTTCTCCCGGCCGTCGGGCGCGGTTCGGCCGAGCTTGATCTTTCCTTCGAGGATGACGTAGAGCTGATCACCGGAGTCGCCTTCGTGGAACAAGACGGCACCGCGTCGGATCTTGCTCTCGGTCATCGACGTGCGGAGTGCTGCGACGGCCTCGTCGTCCAGTGCGCTGAACAACGGCGTATGCCGGAGCACGGAGTAGTCCACGCCTGTGATCCTATCCTCCCGAACACCCGCGTGGCTCCGCCCCCGTAGGCTGGTGCGGTGCCTTCGACCAGCCTGGTGCGCCGTGCCCGGAAGATGAATCGTGTGCTCGGGGAGACCTACCCCGACGCACGCTGTGAGCTGGACTTCGAGGACCCTTTCCAGCTGCTGGTTGTGACCGTGCTGAGTGCGCAAACCACCGATCGTCGAGTCAATGCGGTGCGCCCGACGCTGTTTGCTGCCTATCCCGATGCTGCGGCGATGGCCGGCGCCGATCGAGCAGATCTGGAGCGGATCGTTGGTCCGTTGGGATTCTTCCGGGCCAAGACCGAGTCGCTGCTCAAGTTGAGTCAGGCACTGCTCGCCGAGCACGACGGCCAGGTTCCGGCCCGGCTTGAAGACTTGGTCAGGCTGCCCGGCGTGGGACGCAAGACCGCGAACGTGGTCCTCGGGAACGCCTTCGGCATACCGGGGATCACGGTGGATACGCACTTCGGGCGGTTGGTGCGTCGCTTCGGTTGGACTGAGGAGACCGATCCGGTGAAGGTCGAGTTCGCGATCGCCGAGCTGTTTCCCAAGGCCGACTGGACCATGCTCAGCCACCACGTCATCTGGCACGGGCGGCGCCGCTGCCATGCAAAGGTCCCGGCCTGCGGTGCCTGCCCGCTGGCCCACTGGTGTCCGGCGTACGGGCTCGGCCCGACCGATCCGACGGTTGCGGACGCACTTGTGCGCACCGAAGGGCCCGCGTGAGAGTGGGCCTGCGCCGGACGGCGGCAGCGATCACGCTGGCCGCCTGCCTCGCCTCCGGGTGTACGACGGGTGGTGCGGCGGACGAGCCGATCTCTGTGCCCTCGCTCGGTCCCGTCGCGGTCGACGCCGACACCCCGGAACTGCGTCGCCTCAAGGAGCGTGCGGGGATCGAGACATGCCTTCCCGCCCGAGCGCCTTCTGCGGCCGCCGGACTGCCTGCGATCACCCTGCCCTGCCTCGGGGGCGGTCCCGACGTGGATCTTGCGCGGCTGCGGGGCCCGTTGATCGTGAACATCTGGGGCTCCTGGTGCGGGCCGTGCGAGAAGGAGCTGCCGATCCTTGCCGACTTCCACCGCCGGCACGGCGGCGCGGTCGCGATGTTGGGTCTGGACTTCCAAGACACCCAACCCCAGGCCGCGCTGGAACTGGCCGAACGATCGGGCGTGACCTACCCGCAGGTGTTCGACCATGACGGGGCCGTCGTGCGTTCGACGCTGATGCCGGGCGCGGCCGTGCCCGCACTCGCGTTCGTCGACGCGGACGGTCGCGTGACGGGCTGGGTTCCGGGGCAGATCACCTCCCTCGAGCAGTTGCTCACCCTGGTCGAGCGGCACCTCGGACTGGACCTGTGACCCGCGCGGCCGAACGGCTCCCCGCCTGGGTGGAGCAGGTCCGAGTGGGTGCGAGCACGATTACCGGCGCCGACCTCAGTCGGTGGCAACCACCGGCCGGCCAGCAGCCGCGCCAAGGCGCCGTACTCATGCTGTTCGGGGAGGGCCCGGCCGGACCGGACCTCGTGCTGACCGAGCGCGCGCATCACATGCGTTCGCACCCGGGTCAGGTCTCGTTCCCCGGCGGTCGCATCGACGCCGGCGAGACCGCGCTCCAAGCGGCCCTCCGCGAGGCGCACGAAGAGACCGGCATCGACCCGTCGACCGTGACGGTGCTTGGCGAGCTGCCTGATCTGTGGCTGCCGCCGAGCAACTATTCGGTGACGACCGTCGTCGGCTGGTCCGGGGCGGAGCATGACTGGGTGGTCAACGCCGACGAGGTGCATGCGATCTGGCGTACCCCGGTCGCAGAACTCACCGATCCTGAGCATCGCACCGGGATCCGGCACCCGAGTGGTTGGGTCGGTCCGGGCTTCATGATCGGGGCTCGCAAGGACGTCGTGCTGTGGGGATTCACCGCTGGGGTGATCGACCGGTTCTTCGCGCATCTCGGCTGGACTCGGCCGTGGGAGAAGGGTCGGGTGCGTGACCTGCCCAGCCATATGCTGCGCCCAGACCCGGACCGCGCCGATCACGACCTTCGGGCGATCGACCAGGCGTCCGCGGCCAACCCGTTCCCCAGCGACAAGGATCTGTTGTGAACGCCCTCGACTGGTTGCTCGTCGTCCTCGTGGCGGCGTACGCCCTATCGGGCTACTGGCAAGGGTTCATCACCGGCGCCTTCGCAACCCTCGGCCTGCTGCTGGGTGGTGCCTTCGGGGTCTGGGTGGCACCGCTTGCCCTGGGTGACGCAGAGCCGTCGATGTGGGTCTCACTTGGCGCCTTGTTCATCGTCATCTTGTCGGCCTCGCTCGGCCAGGCCCTCTTCCAGTACGTCGGGGCGCGGCTGCGCGAGCGGATCAAGTGGCAGCCGGTGCGAGCCGTCGACGCGGTGGGCGGGGCCGTGCTCAGTGCCGTGGCCGTGCTGGTCGTCGCCTGGGCCCTGGGCGTGGCAGTCTCGGGGTCGCGAATCGGTTCGGTGACGCCGCTGGTGCGCAGTTCCACGGTGCTGGCCATGGTCGACAACACCCTGCCAGCGGGCGCCTCGCAAGGATTGAGATCCTTCAACAACGTCGTCGGCACGAGTTTCTTCCCGCGTTATCTCGAGCCCTTCGCGCCGGAGCGGATCATCTCGGTCGATCCCGGGCCCAAGCGCCTGCTCAGCGATCCGGATGTGATCGCTGCCCGCTCGGGAGTAGTCAAGATCCAGGGCTTCAACAGCTGCGGCCGGGGCGTCGAGGGCTCCGGATTCTTGTACGCCCCGGGACGGGTGATGACCAACGCCCATGTGGTGGCGGGGGTGAGCCGGCCGGACCTCCTTGTGGGGGAGGTGACCTACCGCGGTCGGGTCGTCTACTACAACCCCGATCTCGACATCGCCGTGTTGTCCGTTGCTGCCGATGCCGGCGTACCCCTGACTTTCGACCGCACCGCCGAAGCCGGTGAAGGCGTCGCGATCCTAGGGTTCCCCGAAGACGGACCGTTCGACGTGCAGACCGCACGGATCCGCGCCCAACAGACGCTGCGCTCACCAGACATCTACGGTGACGGGTCGGTGTTGCGCGAGGTGTTCTCGCTGCGCGGCCTGGTCCGGCCGGGCAACTCGGGCGGCCCGGTGCTGTCGTCGGCCGGGGACGTCGTCGGCGTGGTCTTCGCTGCCTCGGTGACCGATGCAGACACGGGCTATGCGCTCACGGCCGACCAGGTCACCGAGAGTGCGGCACGCGGACTGACGAACTCGGCCACGGTCGGCACCGGACCCTGCGGAAACTGACGTCTCGGCGG
>JAKFXV010000118.1 GCA_021731205.1 Nocardioides sp.
AAGTTGTTGAGCGGGCGGATGTTGCGACACATAGCCCCGACCCTAGCCCCGCCCTCGGCGGGAGGTGGTGGGGTTAGAGGGGGAAGCGGCGGACGTCGTCGCCGGTGACCAGCACGACCTCGCCGGCGGCCGGCCCGGAGGTCAGCGGGACCAGGCGCACGTCGGCCACCTCGTCGCCGTACTCCACCTCCACCAACCGGGTGACGAACCGGCCGTCGACGAGCTCGAGCACCGAGACGAAGCCCGTGCGTGAGCCGTACCCCCGAGCGACCACCGTCAACGCCGTCCGTCGCTCGGGCAGCCAGGTGAACTGTCGCGGATCGACTCCGGCGAGCGCCTCGGTCTCCGGCCCATAGCCCACGGTCGCGACCCGCCGGGGGTTGGTGACATCGGCCAGATTGAACAGACCGGCCTGCGCGCCACGCGAGCTCCCGGACCTGGTGATGTCGACCCCGAGCCCGATCATTCGCTCCGGACCCACCGGATGCAGGTAGTCCGAGAAGCCCGGGATCTTCAACTTCCCGAGGAGCCGAGGAGCCGAGGCGTCGGTGAGGTCGATGGCATAGAGCGGGTCGATCTGGCGGAAGGTCACCATCACCGCCATCGAGTCGAACCAACGCATCGCCATGATCTGCTCGTCGACGCCGAGCTTGTCGAGCCGGCCGACTTCCACCAAGACGTCGTTGTGCACCGCCAGCGTCACGACGGAGTTGAAGTTGCCGGTGGCGTTCGTGGCTCCCACCGCGACGCGGAGTACGCCGTCGGACTCGTCCATCGACCAGCGGTCGGCGATCTGTCCCTCAACCTCCCCGGAGGCGAGGTACGACGCCGCCGTCCCGGCCAGCGCGAACGCATGGATCCGGGTCACGCCGTCGGGCGCGAACTGCGGCATTGCGTCGGCTCCGGGCCCATCGCCCCAGCAGCACTCGAGGCCTCGACCGCCCCAGCCGCCCCACCAGCCGCCGGCACGTGTCGCGACGTACAACCGATCCTGCGAGGTGTACGCCGTCGAGCTGTCGGTGGCCACGCCCGCCGTGGACCAGCGCTCGGGCTGGCCGACGTCGAAGCCGACGATCGCGAGCGTCCCCAGCCCCGAATCGTCATCGGGTACGGCGACGTCGGCGCACGCGAGCAGTGGTTGCGACGGCTCCCCGGATCTGGTCACCGACGGCAGCCAGTCCTCCAAGGTGCTCTCACGCACGAGCTCCTGGTTGCGTTCTAGGGCGGACGACTCGTTGCGCCAACGCCGCGGTTGGCTGAAGTCGAGCTCGGGAAGGCCCTGGCTCATCACCAGTCGCACCGTGTCGCCATGCTGGGTGGCCCCGACCAGCGCGGAGCTGAAGACCTGGGTGTCCATCACCTGGGGACTGGTCGGATCGGTGATGTCGAGGCGGGTCATCCGAGTACGGGCGGTCTGATTCGCGGTGGCGTCGTCACGCCCGAGCACCACGACGTCGTCGCCGGCGAGGAGAAGTGACGCCTCGGCGATGTCACTCACGCGGAGGGCGTTCAACAACTCGGGGTCACCGTTGCTCACGTCGTACGTCTTGAGCCGGTCGCCCTGGATCCGGACGAGGATCTCGCCGTTGGTCTTGACCTGGTCGGGTTCGTCGACACCGGCCTCCTGGACGTTGGTGCCGGTCGCGCTGGACGTCGCCGCGTTCATCCTCGGCACCGCGCCCATGGATCCTGCCGATTCGCCGGCTGCAGTGCCCGTGTCGGCGACGGACCGATCGCCAAGCTCGCGCAGCATGACCGGACCGCCGTACATCCCTCCCCAGCCGTAGGGCCCGACCAGCTTCAGGCCCTCGGCGCGATACCACTCGAGAAGTTCGTCACACGACTTTCCGGAGTCGAGCGCGCCACTGACCGCACTGTTCGCACCACTCAGGACGGGACCGCGACCGGCCGCGTTGAGACTCCCGGCATCGGGTTGTCCGAATCTGGAACCCGCCGCGAAGGCTCCCGTCAACGCTGCGAGGGAGACGAGGCCGATGGTGCCGGTGCGCAGTGCTGTGCTCATGTGGCTCAGACGCGGCCGGCACCGCAGCGGTTCCGCAGAGGAACCTGTGGGTCGATGCGCCATACTGGAAAGACCAGATTCGGGCCAGGTCAGGGAAGGCACACACCCGCACGATGAACGACCCAGAGTCTGCCAACTCCGCTTCGGGTGCCAAGTCCCATCGTTCGGCCCGGCCCCCGATGGATCGACGGCAGCTGTTCAAAGCGCTCGCGATCACGGGCATCGGAGTGACCGCGGCCGGTGGGGCCTACGCCGCGAGCCGTGCCATGTCATCGACCGGCGATGTCATCAGCGGCACCCCACCCCCGCCCACGACGAGTCCGAGCGCCACCGACCCGCCTCGACTGTGGCCAGGACATCAACCCGGCCGGATCTACCTCGGTTGGTCCGACGGGGGAGATCTGGCCGGCACCCTGGCCACGACCGGACCGGTCGCGCTGCGGCGGTCCTACTTCAAGTGGACCAACCCCCAGGCCGAGGACGAGCGGATCAGCGAGGACCACCGGGCGGGCCGGCTGCCCTGGATCTCCTTCAAGCCGCCGGACCACTCCGACGCCTGGGCGGCGATCGCCGACGGCGCCTACGACTCCGACATCCGGGCTCGGGCCCGGAGGTACTCCGCGCTGACGGCTCCGGTCATCGTCACGTTCCACCACGAGCCCCACAACGACGGTCGCTTCGGCCGGCCCCGCGACTTCGCTGCCGCGTGGGTCCGGATCCACGATCTGCTCGCGGCCGACGACGGACTCCGGCAATGTGCGTACGCACCGGTGTTGGGGGAGTACTCCTTCACCAGCTCCTACAGCCGCGGACGCAACCAGGAGGCTGAAGACTTCCTGCCCCCTGAGGTCTTGGACCGGATGGCGTTCCTGGGCGTCGACCTCTACCAGAACTCCGGTGGCGAAGGGTTCAAGGAACGGCTGGGAGCCATCATCGAGTGGCTCGACGACGGCGGACACGCGGACAAGCAGGTCGGCATCGGCGAAACGGGTGCCTCCGACATCTACCGACCGCCGACGGCCGCCGAGTGGTGGAGTCAGTCGTGGGCGTGGTCGGTGGAGAACGTCGATCGGGTCGGGGCTATCGCCTACTGGAACAGCAGCCGCAACGAAGACTCCGCCAATCTCCTCCTGACCGAGACCCCGGAGAAGTTGGCGGCGTTCAAGGCCAGCCTGGTCGATCCGCTGACCGTGCAGCAGCTGGAGACCTAGCCCGCCGGCAGCGAGAACGGCTCCAGGCGGGTGAGGTCTTCCGGGTCGTATCCGAACCGTCGTACGACGGCGCCGTACTGGTCGATGATGCGTCGCCGGGCCCTTCGTCCGACCGGCGAACGCGAGAGTCGATCCCACTGCACGAGGTAGGGCTGCGTATGCGCCGCGCCGATGGCGGCGGTGGGGATCGACGAGGACACCCCCAGCAGGTCTCCGATCGGCGCCAGCTGGGTCACCGGGTCGGCGACGAGGTCCTCGTAGCGCAATACGTGGACCCGTCGCAGCGCCGACACGTCTGCAAGGAAGGTGTCGTGCGCGGCGAACCAGTGCCGCACCAGATCCTCCAACGAGACCCGGTTCTGCGGGCGACGAGACAGCCAGGCACGCCACTTGACGGTGGACAGGGCCACGACGATCGGGTGCCGCAGCACGATGACGAATGCGGCATCGGGATACAGCGCCTGCAGGAATCGGGTCATGACCAGGTTCGGCGGTGACTTCTCCATCAAGAACGTCCGGTCGAGCTGCCAATACGGGGTCCATGCGGCCACCAGTCGTGCCGCCGACTGGGTGCTGACCAGCGGCGAGTCCTCGGTCAGGTGCGCACGCGCGTCGAGCGCGAACCGGCCGGGACCGCCGAAGGTGTTGGCGCTGGGGTAGACGTCCTGCAGGTGCTGGCCCTCGTCCTCGGTGACGCCGGTGCCGGTGAGGCCGCTGATCTGCGGATGCATCGCCAGCGTGCGGGTGAGCGGTGTGGTGCCACTGCGGTGCAGCCCGCCCACGAACACCAGGCGTTCGCTCGCGATCACGCGTTCTCCTCATCGTTGCGCCGGCGGCGGTTGGCCACGAGTTGCCAGCACTGATCGTACGGCGGCCGGGCGGCCCTCTCGCGCACATCGCAGTTCCAGGCCCTCGATGGCCGGGGATGTGTAGGACTCGTGAATCGGCCAGGCGGGACCGGGTTGATCGGTACAATGTGTTGGGTCGATGGTGGCGTGTAGTGGGCGCCCCGGATCCTCGTCAAGCACCTCGTGAAGCACTTGTTGAAGCGGAGTCCTATGCACCGGCAGCACCCTGTGGGGCGTCCGCATGTCGTGTATCTGGGGGGCTTCGGCCGATCGGGTAGCACCCTGCTGGAACGCGTCCTGGGGGGGATTCCCGGCTGGACCAACGTAGGCGAGCTGGTCGACCTGCCGCGATCGGTGCACCCACACAACGAACTGTGCGGCTGCGGCCGCGACTTCTCAGACTGCTCGTTCTGGAGTGAGGTGGGTCGCCGCGCTCACGGCGAGGACGGATGGAGTCACGCTGCGCTCCAGCGTCTGGTCGACCTGCGACAAGGTATCGCCCGCCAGCGACAGCTGGGCAGGCTGTTGGTGGCCGCGCGCACCGGTGCCGGCGCGGACGACTTCATCGCCAAGATCGCCGACTACCAGCGCGGGTCCCGGAGCAGGTTCACCATCGTGAAGTCGAAGCCCGGATCGGGCAATGCGCCCGGACGCATGCCCAAGGCGAGTCCATGGGCCGGACCCTTGCTCGCATCGACGATGTAGTCGGCACCGC
>JAKFXV010000119.1 GCA_021731205.1 Nocardioides sp.
GATGATGCGCTATGCGGTGACCGGGTGGAACGCCGACACCCCCGGCGGCCCGGCCCCCATCCCCGACGCTCGGGCCGCCCTGGCCGAGCTGCGCCACGAACTCGGAGACATCCCCGTGGCGCTGCTCGGTCACTCGATGGGCGCCCGGACGGCGGTTGCCGTCGCCGACGATCCGTCGGTGACCGGCGTGGTCGCCCTCGCCCCGTGGTTCCCGCCGTACGAATCGGTCGACGGGCTCTACGGCAAGCACCTCGTGGCCGCCCACGGCCGCCGCGACCGGATCACGTCGTACGCCCACACGGCGGCGTACGTCGAGCGAGCCAGCCGCGTGACGGCCTCGGCCCGGATGATCGACATGGGCGGCCTGGGGCACTACCTGATCGCCGGCAGCCAGCGCTGGAACGATGTCGCGCTCTCCCATGCCTCGGCGATGCTCGAGGGCTCGATCTGATCTCTAGTCGGCCACCCAGCTCAACACCAGTCGCGATCCATCGGGTAGGAACTCCAGATCGCCGAGTTGATATTGCAGTTCGCGTTTGATCCAGAACCACGAACGCACCTGCTTGCTCAACAGCAGCCGCGTCGTGGGCAGGGATGCGGTGGCGACCCGAACGGTCCCACCTCGGTTGTCGTCCTCCGCCTCGATCACCCGCACCCCGGTCCCGCTGCCGGGGAACCCGGGCAGTGTGGTGGGCGTGTTTGCAAGATCGGCGATCGTCACCGACTTCCACCACCGCAGCGCCGGCCCGAGCACCAGCTGGATGTCGACCGAACCCGCCGGGACGACGTCGTACTGGATGGTGGCTTCGACGCGGTCCCCGTTGGGCAACCGCTTCCCCATCAGCAGGGCCGACCAGGAGCAGGTGAGCTCGTCGTCATAGGCGTACTTGTCGTACAGCGGTGGTCGTACGACGCTGGGATCCTTCGCCATCAAGGGTGGGCTGGCCGTCCACGGCGCGACACTCTGCGAGCCCCCGCTCCAGGGGTTCAGCGGATTCTTGAGGTCATGGTGAGTGTCCTCGGTTCCGTAGAGCTTGGTGGAGTCCAGTCGCCAGGCCCAGTCTCGGCGGTCGTCTTGTTGGCGCAACTGCCAACTGGCGTAGAGCCGGTCCACATTGGAGTGGATGAGGAAGACGAACGGATCGCGGAAGGCCCTTGAGAAGTCGTCGAGGGCGATGTCGCCGCCGACGAATCGGTGGCACCAACTGTGCGCCAGATAGAGGTCGTCGAGCAGGCGCCGATAGGCATCGGAGCGATCACCGCCGAATCCATCCCACAGCACACCGCGATCGTCCGGGATCCATGGGTTGCCACTATCGACAGGAGACATGCCCGCCGGCCGAACCCCCCATGCGGGCTGATCACTCCAATCGAGGTCGTCCGTGGCGACCTCGCGCGGTCCCTTGCCCACGGGCATCAATCGCCTCAGCGTTGCGGGTGGAGCAGCAGGGCTTCCTGTCGCCTCCCGCGTGACACCGCCTCCAGCGCTGGCGTACAGAGAGGTGAAGGGAGGCCCGACTTCACCTCGGGCCGCTCCCATGAAGTCGGCGGTCATCAAGTCCACGAGCCTGCCGGAGCGATCCGGGGTCCGCCGAGGATCCGTCGTCCAGTCCCAGTACGGCACCGTGATGTCAGGGTCGATCGCCTGCAACGCCTTCTCGAACTCGTTGACCACCACCCGATGCCAGGCCAAGAACGCCGGCGCTGCCTGATCCTGGCTGATGTTGTTGACCGTGACCGAGTGCGTGTGAGTGCCGCTCCGGCTGTGCACCTGGTCCCACTTGAACCACCAGTTCACGCCGTCCGGGTCGCCGTCGACGACCTTGTTCCGTAGTTCGAGGACCGCTGCGACGAAGCGCACGCGCTCCTCCTGGGTGAGGTCGGCGGCGTTCTTGCGAACCCGCACCGGATACTCGCGCGGGATCCCCGTGGCCTCCGGCAGGAGTGCGAGGTTGTTGGAGCGATCGGCATCCGGTGTGGTGCGCAGGAAGGTCGACGTGCCCGAGCGCACCACGTTCACCAGCCCGAACCGGAATGGAGGCACGAAGACGACGTACTGATGGCGCTTGCTGGAGATGTCGTCGATGACGTCTCGGACCAGGCGTGGCGACCACGCGGCCTTGGGATTGACGAGCGCGGTGGGGATGCCGCTGGCACGGGTAACGGCGACTACGAATCGAAGGCTCATGGCCACCAGGAGCGCGGGCGCAGCGATCAGATACCCGCCGTACACCTGGAAGCGTTCTAGACCGGTCCTTGGCTCTCGCGCTGTCGCGGGAATATCGATTGGACGTCGACGTCTTCTCCTCCTAGCCTTGATGAAACGAAACCGTTTCGTTCTATGTCTGGAGGGAGGGCCGATGACCGCGCAGACCGAGACAGCCGTCGAGCCCACCGGCTCCCGACCCCGGATCGAGGGCGAGCGGGAGCGGGAGATCCTGCACGCCGCGCTGGCCGTGCTGGCCGAGGTGGGCTACGACAGGCTCACGATGGACGCGGTCGCAACGGCTGCACACGCGTCGAAGGCGACGCTGTATCGCCGGTGGAACGGCAAACTCGCGCTCGTCATCGATGCCCTCAAGATCGCCAAAGGCACACCGCCGATGCCCGACACCGGCTCGCTACGCGAAGACCTGCTGGCGTCGTACTGCGCTCCGGGCAGCGTCACCGACCGCGCCTCCGTCGACACGATGGCGAGCGTGCTCACCGCGATGACCCGGGATCCGGAGTTCGCCGAGGCGTTCCGTCGCGAGATCATCGCCCCCAAGATCGACGCATCTCGAGCGATCTATGCCCGGGCGCAGGCCCGCGGCGACATCCGTCCCGACGTCGACATCGACCTGATCGGGCCTGCCCTGGCCGGCATCGTCTTGCACCGGCACTTCATGCTCGGCCAATTCCCGGACGCCGCGACCATCGAGCGCGTCCTGGACCAGATCATCCTCCCCGCCGTACGACCGTACGACGGGGCGGTTGCCGCTTCGACACCACCAGAGAGAACGCCATGACCGACACGACAGACACCGATACGACGACCGATACCAAGGAGCAGAACCTCGCCCTCGCGCTGGTCGTGATCTGCATCGCGCAGCTGATGGTCGTGCTCGACGCGACCATCGCCAACATCGCGCTGCCCTTCATCCAGTCCGATCTGGGGTTCAGCCAGGCCAACCTCACCTGGGTGGTCACCATCTATGCCCTGTTCTTCGGCGGCCTGCTCCTCCTCGGCGGCCGATTGGGTGACCTCTACGGACGTCGCCGGATCTTCATCGTCGGCCTGGTGATCTTCGCGATCGCCTCGCTGCTCGGCGGCCTGGCGCAAGACCAGTTCCTGCTGCTCGCGGCGCGGGCCCTGCAGGGTCTCGGCGGCGCGCTGGCATCGCCCGCAGCGCTGGCCCTGATCACCACCACGTTCCCGGCCGGACCGAAGCGCAACCAGGCCTTCGCGGTGTACGCCGCCATGTCCGGCGCGGGTGCCGCGGTCGGCCTGATCCTGGGCGGCTGGCTCACCGGCCTCGCTCCCGACATCCTCGGTGTGACGGTCCAGGGCTGGCGGATGACGTTCTTGATCAACGTCCCGATCGGCATCGTCGCGGCGCTGATGGCCGCGCGCGTGCTGCGCGAGTCCGAGGCCAGCGACGGACACCTCGACGTACCCGGCGCGATCACCGGCACCGCCGGTCTGCTCGCGCTCGTCTACGGGCTCTCGCGAGCCGGCAACGCGTCGTACGGCTGGGATGACGCCGGAACCGTCGTCAGCCTGGTCGCCGGCGTCGGCCTGCTGGCCCTGTTCGGCTTCATCGAGACACGCGCGGCGCACCCGGTGCTGCCGTTCCGGATCTTCGCGAGCCAGACCCGGGCCGCGAGCTTCGCGGCGATGTTCTTGCTGCCCGCCGCGATGTTCTCGATGTTCTTCTACCTCAGCCTCTACATCCAGGGCGTGATGGGCTACAGCCCGCTGCGCACGGGACTGGCGTTCCTGCCCTTCTCGTTCGGCATCGTGTTGTCCGCCGTGATCGCCTCCAACCTGATCAACCGGATCGATCCGCGCTATCTGGCCGGCTTCGGCACCTTGATGTCGGCTGCGGCGCTGTTCGGGTTCTCTCGGCTGCCCTATGACACCGAGTTCCCCGTCACCGAGGTCGTCGGGCACTACGGTCCGGACATCTTGCCGTTCGTGCTGATGATGTCGATCGGTATGGGCTTCGTGTTCGTGCCGCTGACGTTGACCGCCGTACACCATGTGGCGGCTGAGGACTCCGGTATCGGCTCCGGCGTACTCAACACGATGCAGCAGGTCGGTGGCGCGCTCGGTCTGGCCACGTTGGCGACGGTCGCATCGCAGGTCTGGAACGACCGTGGCGCAGAGCTGGCCAAGGCAGGCGCTGCGGCGGCCGAGCAGGCGGCGGCAGCCGGCCAGGAGCCGCCGAGTGCGGACCAGCTCGCGGCGCTTGAGCAGATCGCCCAGCTCCAGGTCTTCACCGAGGGTTCGACCACGTCGTTCGTCGTGGGCGCCGGGATGATGCTGCTCGGATCGGTGATCGTCTGGTTGTTCCTCAACGTCAAGCACGAGGAGCTCGCCACCGACGGTCCGGAGGCCCCGGTCCACGTCGGCTAGTGCTGACCCGTCAATCGGCGTTCGACACGCCGGCGATGTGGGCACATGAGTGACGGGTCGGCGGGTTGGGCTTGCCCAACCCCCCGAGGCGTCACTAAATCCTCGCGAGGGGTCACAAACTCGCGTCGAGGCGTCACTAAATCCTCGCGAGGGGTCACAAAC
>JAKFXV010000214.1 GCA_021731205.1 Nocardioides sp.
GGACGAAGCGAGTGCTACTGACCTGACGACATCACGGGGTCGGTCTAGGCCGGGTTAAGTCAACGTCAAGTCGGACTCAAAATCGGCCCCATGACCGGGAATGCCTCTTGGTCAGGGCGCAAACGGGCGCCGACGCAACGCGGCGACGTAGTCGCTGGGCGCATCCGCTGCCGCTGCCGCATCGGCCAGCAGACGGATGGTCGCGGCCGACGGAAGTCCGCCTTCGTAGGCGTCCAGGACATAGGCCCACACCAGCAGTTCGCCGGTCAGGGTCGACACCCGGACGTGGGTCTTGCGATAGAGGCCGGTGTCCGCGGACTCCCATCCGTCCAGGGTCACCTCGTCGTCGGCGCTCACGTCGTAGACGGCCACGAAAACCTGCTCGAGCGGGTCCTCGACCAGGGTCGGTAGCGACCCGTCCCAACCGTGCTCTTCTCCCCCGAAGGTGAGGCGCCATCCGATCAGCCAGCCGGTGGTGTGCAGAGGTGAATGGGGGCACCGCTCGCCCATCCTGGCCGGATCGAGGTTCCCGGCGTAGGCGGCGTACAACGTCACAGGGGTCAGGGTAATGGGGCCCCCTCCGAGTGCGTAGGCTGAGTCCCGTGAATGACACTCATTTCAACGTGCTCGTCCTCGGCGCCGGCCCGGGGGGCTACGTCGCCGCGATCCGTGCCGCCCAGCTGGGTCTGACCGCCGCCGTGGTCGAGGAGAAGTACTGGGGCGGGGTGTGCCTCAACGTCGGCTGCATCCCCTCCAAAGCACTGTTGAAGAATGCCGAGCTGGCGCACGTGCTGACCCACGAGAAGGCGAAGTTCGGCATCGAGGGTGACGCCACGATGGCTTTCGGCCCGACCCACGCGCGCAGCCGACAAGTGTCCGACGGCATCGTCAAGGGCGTCCACTTCTTGATGAAGAAGAACAAGATCACCGAGATCCACGGATGGGGGACGTTGCAGGGTGCCGTCGACGGGCGGCACACGATCTCGGTGGCTGCGGCCGACGGCACCACGGCGTCGTACACCTGCGACAACCTGATCATCGCCACCGGGGCCACGACCCGGCTGATCCCCGGCACCACGCTGAGCGAGCGGGTGGTGACCTACGAAGAGCAGATCCTCGACGACCAGCTGCCCGGCTCGATCATCATCGCCGGCTCGGGCGCCATCGGCGTCGAGTTCGCCTACGTGATGAAGAACTTCGGTGTGGACGTGACCATCGTGGAGTTCCTCGACCGGATGGTGCCGACCGAGGACGCGGACGTCAGCAAGGAACTGGCCAAGCACTACAAGAAGCTGGGCGTCAACGTGCTGTTGTCGACCAAGGTCGAGAGCATCTACGACTCGGGCCCCCGGGTCCGGGTCACCGTGAGCCCCGCCGCCGGCGGCGACCCGCAGGTGCTGGAGGCCGACAAGGTGCTCCAGGCCATCGGGTTCGCCCCGCGCCTGACCGGGTACGGACTGGAGAACACCGGGGTCGACACGACCGAGCGCGGGGCGATCGCGGTCGACGCGCGTGGCCGGACCAACGTGGCCGGCGTCTACGCGATCGGGGACGTGACCGGGAAGCTGATGCTGGCCCACGTCGCCGAGGCGATGGGGGTGGTGGCGGCCGAGACCATCGCGGGCGCCGAAACCATGGAGATCGACTTCGACATGATCCCGCGCGCGACGTACTGCCAGCCGCAGATCGGTTCGTTCGGGTACTCCGAGCAACAGGCCAAGGACCTCGGCTATGACGTGAAGACCGCGACCTTCCCGTTCGCGGCCAACGGCAAGGCGCAAGGGCTCGGCGACGCGGTGGGCTTCGTCAAGATCGTGGCCGACGCCCAGCACAACGAGTTCCTCGGGGCCCACATGATCGGGCCGGACGTCACCGAGATGATGCCGGTGCTCACGTTGGCCAAACAGTGGGACCTCACCGCAGACGAGGTCTCACGCAACGTGTTCGCGCATCCGACGCTGTCGGAGGCGGTCAAAGAGGCCGTGCACGGCATCGCCGGCCACATGATCAACTTCTGACGACGACGAGACCGAGGAGTCGCCCCAGTGAGCCGACCCGTGAGTCGTGTCGTCATCATCGGCGGAGGCCCGGGCGGCTACGAGGCGGCCCTGGTGGCCGCACAGCTCCATGCCGAGGTCACGGTCATCGACTCCGACGGGATCGGCGGCTCCGCGGTGCTGACCGACTGCGTCCCCTCCAAGACGCTGATCGCCACGGCCGAGGTGATGACGGATCTGGCCTCCTCCGGTGAGCTTGGGGTCAACCTCTGCGACGCCGACGGTGACGCGGCCAGTGCGGTCAACGTCGACCTGGCGCGGTTGAACGCCCGGGTCAAGAAACTGGCCGCAGATCAGTCCGCCGACATCGCCGATCGGCTGCGCCGCGAGGGCGTTCGGGTGATCTCCGGGCGAGGCCGACTCGAGAGTCCGTCCGTAGTGCTGGCCACCACCCCGGATGGGACGCATGAGCGCATCGCGGCCGACGCTGTGCTCGTCGCGACCGGCGCCTCCCCGAGGGTCGTGGACACGGCCGTACCGGACGGCGAGCGGATCTTGACCTGGGAACAGGTCTACGACCTGACGGAGCTCCCCGAACACCTGATCGTGGTCGGCTCGGGAGTGACCGGAGCGGAGTTCGCCTCGGCGTACGTCGCCCTGGGCATCGCGGTCACGTTGGTGTCGTCGCGTGAGCGGGTGCTCCCGGGGGAGGACGCCGAGGCCGCGGCGGTGCTGGAACAGGTGCTGACCCGGCGCGGAATGAACCTGCTGTCGCAGTCGCGGATGGAGTCGGTGACGCGTGAGGGATCCCGGGTCACCGTCACCTTGACCGACGGCCGGACCGTGGTCGGCTCGCACTGCATCTTGGCACTGGGTTCGATCCCCAACACCGCGGAGCTGGGCCTGGCCGAGGTGGGCGTCGACGTCGATGACAGCGGCAACATCGTCGTGGACCGGGTGTCGCGTACCTCTGTAGGTGGGGTCTACGCCGCCGGCGACTGCACCGGCGTGCTCATGCTGGCGTCGGTCGCGGCCATGCAGGGTCGGATCGCCATGTGGCATCACCTAGGTGACGCCGTGGCTCCCTTGGATCTGATGAAGGTGTCGTCGAACGTGTTCACCTCTCCCGAGATCGCGACGGTGGGCTGGACGCAACGGGCCATCGACGCCGGTGAGGTCGCGGCTGAGGTGCTGATGCTCCCCTTGGCCACCAACGCCCGAGCGAAGATGCAAGGAATCACCGACGGCTTCGTGAAGCTCTACTGCCGCCCGGGCACCGGGTCCGTGGTGGGCGGAGTGGTGGTAGCCCCCCGCGCCTCAGAACTGATTCACGCGGTCTCGCTGGCCGTAGCCGAGTCGCTGACCGCCGACCAGTTGGCGCATGCCTTCACGGTGTATCCCTCACTGAGCGGCTCCATCGCCGAGGCCGCTCGCCGCCTCCACCACGTCTAACCGCCGACCCGTGTCGCGTTCGTGACGTCCCACCTTGTCGCGCTCCGCGCGACCCGGTGACCCGTCACTCATGTGCCCACATGGTCGGCGTGTCGCCACGCGATTGACGGGTGGGCCTAGAAGTCGAACCCTCCGAAGTCGAAACCGCCACCGTCCCCGCCGCCGAAGTCCAGCCCGCCAGCGTCCCCACCACCGACGTCCCCAGCACCGAAATCGTTGACCATTCCGCCCATCCACATCGAGTTCAACATCGACATCACGAAGAACGTCGGCAGGATCGAGGCGTACGCACTGAAGTAGCCCATGGCGTACGGCTGGTAGGCCGCCCCGCCGCGCCAGTACGGCACCGACTGGTAGCCCTGCTCGATCGTGCGGATGTCAGGTTCGGCACCCTGCCGCAGTCTCTCGGCGTCGGCGGTGCAGACCGGCACGGCACGGGCCTCTCCGCCGGGTGGGGCCCAATCGACGTCGAAGGTGGACGGGCCGTGCTGGGGGTTGAAGAAGCAGGGGGAGCGCCGGATCGGCAGCGGCTCGCCGTTCTGGCGGGCGAGCACGCAGGCCATGGCGTACCGGCCGTCCTCCAGAGCCGTTGTCACTGCCGTGACGTGCGCGGCTTCCGTGGCTGTCGCGAGCCTGGACTTGGCAGTCTCGTAACTGTTCAGTGCCCGCTGGTAGTCCTGGCGCATCGCGGTGTCCAGATCGGTCGTCATCGTCTCGATGTGGAGATTCTGCAACTCCTCGCCGAAAACGGTGACGTCCTCCTCGGCCAGCTTCCGCGGACCGTCGAGCAGTCGGGATCGGTGAGCTTGTAGTTCGGCGGTGCGCCGCCGACCCGTGACGACGACGACGGCGGCAATCACCAAGAGCAGGATCAGGAAGAACCAGATCATGGTTCCAGAGTAGGCACCACTCCCAAGCGCGAGCGTGCCGTGCTCAGGCCAGCACGGCGACCAGGTCGCCACCCTCGACGGGTTGGGTTCCACGCAACGCGACTCGCGCCACGACACCATCGATAGGAGCGGTGATCGAGGCCTCCATCTTCATCGCCTCGATGGTCGCGATCGTGTCGCCGGCGCGTACCTCGTCACCCACCACGACACTCACGGTCACGGCACCTTGGAAGGGGGCCGCGACGTGCCGGGGATCTGCCGGATCGGCCTTCTCCGAGGAGACCGTCGCGGCTGCGATGTGCCGGTCACGGATGCTGACCGGGCGCAGCTGACCGTTGATCGTGGTCATCACGGTGCGAAAACCCCGCTCATCGGGTTCGCCGATCGCCTGCAGACCGAAGTAGACCGTCTTGCCTTCGCCGAGCTG
>JAKFXV010000150.1 GCA_021731205.1 Nocardioides sp.
CTACGACGAAGCCGACTTGCGCCAGATCGCCGGGTCCGGCCTGGCCGCCAGCCCGACGACCGAGGTGCTCCTGGAGGAATCGATCATCGGGTGGAAGGAGTACGAGCTCGAGGTGATGCGCGATCGTGCCGACAACGTCGTGATCGTCTGCTCCATCGAGAATCTCGACCCGATGGGCGTGCACACCGGCGACTCGATCACGGTAGCGCCGGCGATGACGCTCACCGACCGTGAGTTCCAGCATCTGCGAGACCTCTCGATCGGCATCATCCGTGCGGTCGGCGTCGACACGGGCGGCTGCAACATCCAGTTCGCGGTGAACCCTGCCGACGGCCGCGTCGTCGTCATCGAGATGAACCCGCGGGTCTCCCGGTCCTCGGCCCTGGCTTCGAAGGCGACGGGGTTCCCGATCGCCAAGATCGCCGCCAAGGTGGCTATCGGCTACACCCTCGACGAGATCGACAACGACATCACCACGCGCCCGGCCGGACCCGGGGGAGCCGCCCAGAGCACGCCGGCGTCGTTCGAACCCACGCTCGACTACGTCGTCGTGAAGGTGCCCCGGTTCGCGTTCGAGAAGTTTCCCGGGGCCGACGCGACGCTGACCACCCACATGAAGTCCGTGGGCGAGGCGATGGCGATCGGGCGCAACTTCACCGAGGCTCTGCAGAAGGCGTTGCGCTCGCTGGAGAGCAAGAACGCAGTGTTCGACTTCACCCCCCGCCGAGGCGTCAGTTCTTCCGGTCGAGGCGTCAGCTATTCGAGCCGAGACGTCAGTCCTTCGGGTCGAGACGTCACTTCTATCGCGCTCGCGCCGCTGGACGAGGTGTTGGCCGAGATAGCGATCCCGACAGACGGTCGCCTCCGTCGGGTGATGGACGCGATCCTTGCCGGTGCGACACCGGCACAGATCTTCGAGGCAACCAAGATCGATCCATGGTTCGTGGACCAACTGTTCCTCATCCGGGAGGTTGCCCAGCACGTAGCGGACGCCGAGCGTCTCGATGAGTCGACGCTGCGGCTGGCGAAACGACACGGTTTCTCCGACGCCCAACTCGGCCAGTTGCGTGGACTTGGCGAAGATGTCGTGCGCGGCGTCCGACAAGCCCTCGGAGTGCGTCCGGTCTACAAGACCGTCGATACGTGTGCCGCTGAGTTCGCTGCGGCCACGCCGTACCACTACTCGTCGTACGACGAGGAAAGCGAAGTGGCGCCGCGCGAGCGGGAGGCGGTGATCATCTTGGGCTCGGGTCCCAATCGGATCGGACAGGGCATCGAGTTCGACTATTCGTGTGTGCACGCATCCCTCGCGCTGAGCCACGCCAAGGGCGGGGCGGGCTACGACACGATCATGGTCAACTGCAACCCCGAGACGGTGTCGACTGACTACGACACCTCGGACAGGCTGTACTTCGAACCGCTCACGCTCGAGGACGTCCTCGAGATCGTGCACGCCGAGTCGCAGGCCGGGCCGATCGCCGGGGTGATCTGCCAACTCGGGGGACAGACCCCGTTGGGTCTAGCGCAGGGACTGCACGACGCCGGCATCCCCATCGTGGGCACTCAGCCGTCGGCGATCGATCTGGCCGAGGAACGAGGCGCATTCGGCAGGGTGCTCGCAGAGGCCGGGCTGCCGGCTCCGAAGCATGCGATGGCGTCGACCTACGAGCAGGCACGCGAGATCGCGGCCGAGATCGGCTATCCGGTGCTGGTTCGGCCGTCGTACGTCCTGGGTGGGCGGGGCATGGAGATCGTCTACGACGACCAGGCCCTAGCCGGCTACATCGCGCGCGCCACCGAGATCAGTCCGGATCACCCCGTCCTGGTCGATCGGTTCATCGATGACGCGGTCGAGATCGACGTCGACGCGCTGTACGACGGCACCGAGCTGTATCTCGGTGGCGTGATGGAGCACATCGAGGAGGCCGGGATCCACTCGGGTGACTCCGCCTGCGCGTTGCCGCCGATCACCCTGGGTGCAGCCGAGATCGATCGGATCCGGCGCGCGACCCACGCCATCGCGGCCGGGGTCGGGGTGCTGGGCCTGATCAACATCCAGTTCGCGCTCGGCTCGGACGTTCTGTATGTCTTGGAGGCCAATCCTCGCGCGTCGCGCACGGTGCCGTTCGTGTCGAAGGCGACTGGAGTGCCGCTCGCGAAGGCAGCTGCCCGAGTGATGCTGGGGGAGTCGATCGCTTCGCTTCGCGAGGCCGGGTTGTTGGCTGCGGAAGGTGACGGAGGCGATCTGCCTGCCGATGCGCCGATCGCGGTCAAGGAGGCCGTGATGCCGTTCAACCGGTTCAAGACTCCGGACGGCCGAACCGTGGACACCGTCCTGGGTCCCGAAATGCGCTCGACCGGGGAGGTGATGGGCTTCGACGCGGTCTTCGGGACGGCGTACGCCAAGTCGCAGGCGGCGGCGTATGGCTCACTGCCGCTGAGCGGGCGGGTCTTCGTCTCGATGGCCAATCGGGACAAGCGCACCATGATCTTCCCCGTCAAGCGGCTGCACGACTTAGGTTTCGAGGTCGTGGCGACCCAGGGGACCGCCGACGTGCTTCGCCGCAACGGGATCCCGGCGTCGGTCGTGCGCAAGCACTACGAGGGCGTCGGACCCAATGGCGAGCCGACCACCATCTCGCTGATCACTGCGGGTGAGATCGACTTGATTGTCAACACTCCACACGGGGCGACCGGCGGGGGCGCGGCTCGTATCGATGGCTACGAGATCCGTACGGCGGCCATCATGGCCAGCGTCCCTTGCATCACGACCGTGCAGGGACTCGGCGCCGCCGTACAAGGGATTGAGGCGTTGCGCGCCGGCACGATCGGGGTGCGCTCCCTCCAAGACTGGTCCCTCGAGGCGTCACAGAGTCGGCGCGAGGCGTCACAAACTCTCGGCGAGGGGTCAGAAGTCCAGCGCGAGACGTCACCAAACCGGGCGGGGCGCGCAGATTGAGTGCGTCATATCGGTTGTTGTTCGACAAGGGCCTGGTCCGGCTAGACGCGGAATCGGCGCACCAGGCGGGCAGCTGGGCGATGAGGACAGCGAACCCGATCCTGAGGCGGACCCCTCGCCCCCGGGTCGGCAGCCCGGTCAGCCGGATGGGGATCGAGTTCCCGAACCTCTTGGGGATGGCAGCGGGCTTCGACAAGGACGCCCGGAACATTGATGCTCTGGCCACGCTCGGCTTCGGACACGTCGAGATCGGAACGGTGACCGCGCATCCGCAGGCTGGAAACCCGACACCACGATTGTTCCGGTTGACTGTCGACCGAGCGATCCTCAATCGGATGGGCTTCAACAACGATGGTGCGGAAGTTGTCGCGGCCCGATTGGCCCGTCGCGCGGAGCAACTGACGTCTGGGCGCGGAATTGTGACGCGTCGGCGAGAGTTTGTGACGCCTCGGCGAGATTTAGTGACGCCTCGCGAGGCTGGGCGGGGATCGGTGGTTGTCGGGGTCAACATCGGCAAGACCAAGGCGGTTCCGGACGACGAGGCAGTCGCCGACTACACCACCAGCGCTCGGCTGTTGGCGCCGTGGGCCGACTACCTCGTGGTCAATGTCAGCTCGCCCAACACACCCGGCCTGCGTGATCTGCAGTCGGTCGAGAAGCTCGAACCCCTCCTTCGTGCCGTACGGCGAACCGCCGACGAGGTCACCGCGCAGCCGGTTCCGCTGCTGGTGAAGATCGCGCCCGATCTCGAGGACGATGACGTGCTAGCGGTCGCCGACCTGGCCGAGGCCCTTGGCCTCGACGGAATCATCGCCACCAACACGACCATCTCGCGAGAGGGGCTGCGCACCCCATCTCGCGAGGTCGCCGAACTCGGCGCTGGCGGCATCTCCGGACCGCCACTGCGCGAACGCTCGTTGGCAGTGCTGCGCCTGCTCAGGGAGCGCTCCGGTCCCGGGCGCACCTTGATCTCGGTAGGCGGCATCACCTCGGCCAGTGACGCTGCCGAGCGCCTCGCGGCAGGTGCCGACCTGCTTCAGGCATACACCGCCTTCATCTACGAGGGTCCACTCTGGCCGCGGCATATCCTGCGTGGCCTCGACAGATACCAAGGACGACGATGACCTTCGGTGCCCGCCTGCACGACGCCATGGGCCGACGGGGACCGCTCTGCGCGGGCATCGACCCGCACAGCAGCCTGCTCCGCGCCTGGGGGTACGACGACACCCCGGCCGGCCTGGAGAGGTTCGCCCGGACCGCCGCCGAGGGTCTGGCTCCACACGTCGCCGCGGTGAAGCCTCAGTCGGCCTTCTTCGAGCGGTTCGGCAGCGCCGGAATCGCCGTGTTGGAGCGTCTGATCGCCGATTGTCGCGACGCGGGAGCTCAGGTGATCCTTGACGTCAAGCGGGGTGACATCGGCTCCACCACCCAGGCGTACGCCGACGCCTACCTCGACCCGGCGTCCCCACTGGCCGCGGACGCGATCACGGCGAGTCCCTTTCTCGGGTTCGGCTCCCTGCAGCCGATCTTCGATACTGCCCGCCGACACGAAGCGGGGGTGTTCGTTCTTGCCCTGACCTCCAACGCCGAGGGGCCGCAGGTCCAGTCCGCCCGCACGGCGTCGGGCCGGACGGTCGCGGGCGCCGTGCTCGATGGCCTGCGCGAGCTCAACGAGGCCGGGCGCGACGAAGTCAGGGAGTCCCCGATGGGGTCGTTCGGTGCGGTCGTCGGTGCCACGATCGGCTCGACCGACGAGGACCTGGCGATCAATGGTCCCCTGTTGGTTCCGGGGATCGGTG
>JAKFXV010000242.1 GCA_021731205.1 Nocardioides sp.
GCCAAGGTCGCCGGACTGCGGATCGACCTCGATCGGGTCGAGCTGCGACTGGGGGGGTACGGCTTCGAGGCGTTGTGCGCCCAGGCGGCCGGCGAGGATCAGGTTGTCGTGCTCGCGCTGAGCGGGTCACCCCAGGCCGTCGCGTCGGCGGTGGGCGAGGTCACCGGCCTGCCAGCGCACTACTTCGCGGTGGTGGCTGGCGAGGGCCGGCCGCTACTGGCCAACGGCAAACCCGACTACGCCAGCGTCGCCAGGCTCGTCGCGAGCGCGCCGAGCGCGGTGCCGGGGCCGGGCGCCTCGCTGGAGGCGGCGCTGCTGGCGGCCTACGCGCGCGTCCTCGGGCACGACGTCCGGCCCGACGACAGCTTCGTCAGTCGCGGTGGCGACTCGCTGTCGCACGTCGAGATGGCCCTGCGGCTGGAAGACCTGATCGGGCCGTTGCCTCGCGACTGGCCGTGTCGCACGATCGCTCAGCTGGCCGAGGCGGGTAGCACGGCCCCCCGCGTTCGCCGGTGGCCGCTGGTCGAGACCTCGGTGATCGTGCGGGCGCTTGCGATCGTCCTGATCGTCGGGTCGCACAGCGACGTCTTCACCCTGATGGGTGGGGCGCACGTCCTGGTCGCCCTCGTGGGCTTCAACTTTGCTCGGTTCGTGCTGTCCACTGAGGAGCGGCGGGTCAGGGTACGCCGAGCCGCTCGTCTGACTCTGCGCATCGTCGTACCCGCCGTGTGTTGGATCGGTGCAGTGCGAGCACTCACGGGGCAGTACACCTGGAGCAACGTCGTGCTGCTCAACTCCGTCCTCGGAGACCGGGCGTGGGGTCCGCACTGGCACCTGTGGTTCGTCGAGGCGGTGGTCTATCCACTGGTCATCGCGAGCGGGTTCCTGGCGATGCCCGCCTTCGACCGGCTCGAGCGCCGCGCACCGTTCCTGCTCCCCGCGGGCTTGACCGCGCTGGCACTGACGCTCCCGCTCGGGGTCTCGACGGGGCTCATCTCGCTCGACGTCGAACCCGGGTTGCGGTTCCTCTGGTTCGGCGTCGCCTGGCTCTTCCTGGGCGGTTGGGCGGCGGCGCGTGCGGAGACGGTCGGTCAGCGGGCGCTGGTCAGTGCGCTGTTGCTGGTAGCCGTGCCCGGGTTCTTCGACACCCACAGCCGATCACTGGTGCTAGCGGCCGGGTTGATGTTGCTGGTGTGGTGTGCCGCCGTGCCGTGGCCGCGTCGGCTGCTGCGACCGACCGGCTGGATCGCGTCCAGCTCGCTGGTCATCTACTTGACCCACTGGCAGATCTACCCACACCTGGAACGCGACTTCCCGGTAGCCGGGTTGCTCCTGTCCCTGGTCGCCGGCGTCGCCGTCTGGCAACTCGCCCGCATGCTCCCCGCCCCATTGAAGAGAACCCCTATGAAAGGAACCAGATCGTGACCCGGCACTTCTCCCATCTGTCCACCTGGCGTCGTACGGCGACCGTGGTGGGCTCGCTGGTTCTCCTGACCGGATTCGTGACCGGCTGCTCGGCCGAGGAAGAGCCCGATCTTGTGGTGTACTCCGGCCGCTCCGAGTCGCTGGTCGGCGGCATCCTGGCCGACTTCGAGCAGAGCTCGGGCCTGACGGTCCAGGTGCGCTACGGCGACTCAGCAGAGATGGCCGCGCAACTGCTCGAGGAAGGCGACCGGACTCCGGCAGACGTGTTCTTCTCTCAAGACGCCGGCGCCTTGGGGGCGCTGGATGATGCGGGTTTGCTGGCGGGGCTGTCTGCGGAGACCTTGGCATCGGTCCCGGCGACCTACCAGGCGGCTGACGGCAACTGGGTCGGCGTGACCGGCCGGGTCCGAGTGCTGGCCTACGACCCCGACCAGGTGGCGGTCGACGAGCTGCCCGACGACGTGCTCGAGTTCGTCGAACCGCAGTGGCGCGGGCGTGTCGCGATTGCCCCGACGAATGCCTCCTTCCAGAGTTTCATCACGGCGCTGCGGGTGATCGAAGGAGAGGCGACGGCCGAAGAGTTCCTCCGGGGACTGATCGCCAACGACGCGGTGCTCTACGAGAACAACCTCACGATGCTCGACGGCCTGGAGGCCGGCGAGGTGGCGGTCGGCATGACGAACCACTACTACCTGCACGCGCTGGCCGAAGAAGTCGGCGCTGACAAGGTGAGAACCAAGCTGAAGTTCGTCCCGCCCGGCAGCGCTGGAGCGCTGGTCAACGTCGCGGGGGTGGGCGTCCTCAACGCGTCCGAGCGGGTCGAGGCGGCCCAGGAACTTCTCGACTACCTGTTATCAGCCTCGACTCAGGCCGACTTCGTCCAGGCGACCGGGGAATACCCCTTGGTCGATGGGGTTGCCGGTCCCGAGGGACTGCCGACCCTGGACGAGCTGGGCGTGGGCGCCGGCATCGACCTGGGTCAGCTGCATGGGCTCGAGCAGACCATCGAACTCTTGACCAAGGTCGGACTCATCTAGCGTATGCGCACCCCCCATCCGCCCCGCTCGCTGCTCGCGCTGGCTGCCGTCAGCGCAGTGGTGGTCACGACCCCGCTGGTCTATCTCGGGGTGCGGGCGGTGGGTGCAGGCTGGGATCAGCTGGCGGTGATCACCTCGCGGCCGCGGACCCTCGAGCTGGCGGGCAACTCGTTGCTGCTCGCCGTGACGGTGGCACTGGGTTGCTTGGCCCTCGGCGTGCCGTCGGCGGTGTTGATCACGCGCACCCGCCTCCCGCTCCCGGGGCTGTGGCGGGTGTTGGCGGCGCTGCCGCTGGCGATGCCGTCGTACGTCGCGGCGTACGCCTGGGTGGACGTGTGGCCGCAGCTCAACGGCTTCTTCGGAGCCTGGTTGGTGCTCACCTTGGTGTCCACGCCGTACGTCACGCTTCCGGTGGCGGCGGCCCTGCGCCGGGCCGACCGGAACGTTGAGGAGGTCGCCCGCACCCTGGGCCGTTCCGGACCGGGCGCCATGCGAGCCGCACTGTTGCCACAGATTGTGCCCGCGGCCGCGGCCGGGGCGTTGCTGGCCGCGCTCTACGCGCTGGCCGACTTCGGCGCCGTCGCGATCATGCGCTTCGAGGTGTTCACCTACGGGATCCAGCGCGCGTATCGCGTCGGCTTCGATCCGGCGCTCGCCGCCGTGCTCGCCCTGCTCCTCACCCTGCTCGCGGTGCTCTTGGTGCTGCTCGAACGCGGAGCCCGGGGGCGATGGCAACGTCGTCAGCCGGCCATGATCTCCGCCAAGGCGCCTGCGACGGAGTCGCTGGGTATCTGGCAGTGGCCAGCCATCGCCGGGCTGGGCTCCGTGGCTGCGTTGTCCTTGGGAGTCCCGCTGTGGTCGCTGACGGGGCGGCTGTTGGAGAGCACCCGGGCCGGCGTGGAGTGGGGGACCCTGGCGAGCGCCACGGTTTCAACGCTGACGGTCAGTGCGCTCGGGGCGCTGCTCACGATCGCGTTGGCCCTGCCGGTCGGGGTGTTGGCGGCGCGGCACCGTGGCCGGACCGTGATGGCCGTCGAGTCGGTGTCCTACCTCGGCAACGCGTTGCCCGGGATCGTGGTCGGTCTCGCCATGGTCTTCGTGACGATCCAACTGGCTCCGGCGCTGTATCAAACGGTGCTCGCCCTGGCCGTGGCCTACGCCGTGATGTTCCTCCCCAAAGCCGTGGGCGCGGTGCGCACCTCGGTCGGCATGGTCCCGGTGGCTCTCGAGGAAGTCGGTCGATCCCTGGGCCGGAGCCCACTGGCGGCCTGGTGGAAGATCACTGCGCGCCTGGCCACGCCCGGCATCGCGACAGGTGCGCTGTTGGTGATGCTGACGGCCATGAAGGAGCTTCCGGCGACGTTGCTGCTGCGTCCGCTGGGCATGGAGACGCTGGCGACTCAGATGTGGAGTCACACGGCCGTTAACGCGTACGGCGCCGCCGCGCCGTACGCTTTCGCCGTGGTCGTCCTCGCCTCCCTGCCGGCCTATCTGCTGGCGCGCGAGGAGCGGGCCGTATGAGCCGGGTGCGAGTGGAGGCCGTGACCGCGAGTTTCGACACGCTGGTCGTGCTCGACGGCGTGGACCTGGAGATCCCGCATGGGCAGATGGGGGCCGTCGTCGGACCCAGCGGCTCGGGCAAGACCACCCTGCTGCGGACGATCTCGGGGCTGCATCGGCCCGACGCCGGTCGAATCCTGCTGGGCGAGCGTGAAGTGAGCGGCTCGACCTGGGTGCCGCCCGAGCGGCGCCGAGTCGGTCTGGTGCCGCAGCACAGCGCTCTGTTCCCACACCTGACCGTCGCTGAGAACGTCGCGTTCGGGCTTCAGGGTTCCTCCTGGGGCGGCCCCACCTGGAAGGGTCGGGAGCGGGCCTCGAGGGTCCGGGATCTCCTCGGTCTCGCAGGACTGGCCGAGCTGGCTCAGCGGATGCCGCACGAGCTCTCCGGCGGTCAGCAACAACGGGTCGCGCTGATGCGCGCGCTCGCCCCTGGACCCGAAGTGGTGTTGCTCGACGAGCCGTTCGGGGCTCTCGATGCCGGCTTGCGGGTCGAGCTGCGCGACGACGTCGTACGCGTTCTTCAGGCGGCGGGAGCCACGGCGCTGCTCGTCACCCACGACCAGGAAGAGGCCCTGTCCTTCGCCGACCGCCTCTTCGTGTTGCGAGGCGGTCGGATCGCGCAGTCGGGCACTCCGGCCGAGCTCTACGAGGCTCCGGCGAGCGGTTGGGTCGCGACGTTCCTCGGAGCCGGGAACATCGTCACAGCCA
>JAKFXV010000239.1 GCA_021731205.1 Nocardioides sp.
TCAAGTCGACGGAGTCGATGAAGAAGATCACGCGCGCCATGGAACTCATCGCGGCTTCGCGCATCATCAAGGCGCAGGCCCGCGCCCAGGCCGCCGCGCCTTACGCCCGTGAGCTCACGCGGGCGGTCTCGGCGGTTGCGACGTTCTCCAACGTCAACCATCCGCTCACCACCGAGGTCGAGAACCCCACGCGAGCCGCGGTGCTGCTCGTCACCAGCGATCGCGGCTTGGCGGGGGCCTACTCCTCCAGCGTGCTCAAAGAGGGGGAGCAGCTGGCCACCCGGCTGCGGGCCGAGGGCAAGGAAGTGACGACGTTCATCGCCGGGCGGAAGGGCGAGGCGTACTACAAGTTCCGCAACCGCCCGCTGGCCGGAGTGTGGACCGGATTCTCGGACCAGCCGACCTATGAGAAGGCCGCGGAGATCGGCGATGCGCTGATCAACGAGTTCATCCAAGGCGACGACGACGACGGCATCGCCGGCGACGGGGTCCACGAGGTCCACCTCGTCTACACCCGGTTCCGCTCGATGCTGGTCCAGGAGCCGCAAACGGTTCGGATGCTCCCGCTCGAAGTCGTCGAGGGGGAGGAGCGGCCGGATGCCGACGAGGTGCTGCCGCTCTACGAGTTCGAACCCTCACCCGAGGCGGTGCTCGACTCACTGCTACCCAAGTACGTCCAGAGCCGGATCTACTTCGCCCTGCTGCAGGCTGCCGCGTCCGAGCTCGCCGCCCGCCAGAAGGCCATGAAGTCGGCCACCGACAACGCAGACGAACTGATCAAGAAGTTCACCCGTATCGCCAACCAGGCCCGCCAGGCCGGAATCACCCAGGAAATCTCCGAAATCGTCGGTGGCGTGAACGCGCTTGCCGACGCGAACGCCGGGAAAGAGTAATTGCCATGACTGCCACCCTTAACGAGACCACGTCGACCGTCGGGCGGATCGCCCGCGTGATCGGCCCGGTCGTCGACATCGAGTTCCCGGTCGACGCCATGCCGTCGATCTACAACCTGCTCGAGTGCGACCTCACGCTCGGCGGGGAAACCAAGACGCTGTCCCTCGAAGTCGCCCAGCACATCGGCGACGGCATGGTGCGCGCGATCTCCCTCCAACCCACCGACGGGCTGGTCCGTGGCGCTCAGGTCACCGACACCGGCGGCTCGATCACGGTGCCGGTCGGCGACGTCACCAAGGGTCACGTGTTCAACACCCTGGGTGAGTGCCTCAACCTGAAGGAGGGCGAGGCGTACGACGTCACCGAGCGCTGGGGCATCCACCGCAAGGCGCCGGCGTTCGACCAACTCGAGTCGAAGACAAAGATGTTCGAGACGGGCATCAAGGTCATCGACCTGCTCGCGCCGTACGTCGTGGGCGGGAAGATCGGCCTGTTCGGTGGTGCCGGCGTGGGCAAGACGGTGTTGATCCAGGAGATGATCGCGCGCGTCGCCACCGATCACGGCGGTGTGTCGGTGTTCGCGGGCGTCGGCGAGCGCACCCGTGAAGGAAACGACCTGATCGCCGAGATGGAGGAGGCGGGCGTCATCGGTCAGACGGCGCTGGTCTTCGGCCAGATGGACGAGCCCCCGGGCACTCGGCTGCGGGTCGCGCTGTCCGCGCTGACCATGGCGGAGTACTTCCGCGACGTCCAGAGCCAGGACGTGTTGTTGTTCATCGACAACATCTTCCGGTTCACCCAGGCGGGCTCCGAGGTGTCGACCCTGCTCGGTCGAATGCCCTCCGCGGTGGGCTACCAGCCCAACCTCGCCGACGAGATGGGCATCTTGCAGGAGCGGATCACCTCGACTCGGGGCCACTCGATCACCTCGATGCAGGCCATCTACGTGCCCGCTGACGACTACACCGACCCCGCCCCGGCGGCGACCTTCGCGCACCTGGATGCCACCACCGAGCTGTCTCGTGACATCGCGTCGTTGGGCATCTACCCGGCCGTGGATCCGTTGACCTCGACCTCGCGAATCCTCGACCCGCAGTACATCGGCAAGGAGCACTACGACTGCGCGATCCGGATCAAGCAGATCCTCCAGCGCAACAAGGAGCTTCAAGACATCATCGCCATCCTCGGTGTCGACGAGCTGTCGGAAGAGGATCGCGTCGTCGTGCACCGCGCCCGCCGCATCCAGCGGTTCTTGTCCCAGAACACCTACGTCGCCAAGCAGTTCACCGGCATCGAGGGTTCGACGGTTCCGATCACCGAGACCGTCGAAGCGTTCAACAAGATCGCCGACGGCGACTACGACCACGTGGCCGAGCAGGCATTCTTCATGTGCGGTGGCTTGGACGACGTCGAGCGCAAGTGGGACCAGATCCAGAAGAGCCTGTGATCCTCAGCAGCCGACCAGCAGGAGCGCTCCATGAGTGACAAGACCCTTCAAGTCGAAGTGGTCGCCGCCGACCGCTTGGTGTGGTCGGGTGCCGCGACGATGGTGCGTGCCCGGACCGCCGAAGGCGACATCGGCGTACTGGCCGACCACGCACCGGTGCTCTCGGTGCTGCTCGGCTGCGCGGTCGAGATCACCGAAGCCGGCGGGTCGAAGCTCATCGCGGCGGTGAGCGACGGGTTCTTGTCGGTCGCCAACAATCGGGTGTCGATCCTCGCCGACCACGCCGACCTAGCGAAGGACCTCAATCGAGCCACGGTTCAAGGGGAGCTGGACGCCCTGAACGCCGCCGGCGACGAGGGTGTCTCGGCAGCGGCTCGGCGCCTCGCCGAAGCTCGAGTGACCGCTGCTTCGTTGGCCTCCTGACGCACGCTCAGGAAACAATTCGGGGACGAATCCTCCGAAGCGTTGAATTCACCCGCGTTATCGAAACGTGAGGGCCGGAAGGCTCCGGACGCGGGGATATGGTGACGCCACGTTCTAGCGGCCCGCGCATGTGCCCTGCGCGCGGGGAGGGGCGGTCCGAGTATGCAAGGGTGGTGAACGTCGGCATGCCGTGGTGGCAGATCGTGCTGGACGCGTTCATCCTGCTCGTGCTGATGATGCTGGCGTATGGGGTCGCCTTGGTGATCCGGCGTCGGGTGCTGTCTCGCAACGGCGGCACGTTCGAAGTCTCGTACCGGCTGGTTGGGGGCGAGTCGACGGGTGGTTGGGCCCTGGGTCTGGGCCGCTACACCGACGAGCAGCTGGAGTGGTTTCGGATCTTCTCGCTCGCACCGTGGCCGAAGAAGTCGTGGCCTCGGCGGCAGCTGACGTTCGCCAGTCGCCGTACTCCGGACGCGCCCGAGCAGGTGACGTTGTACGCCGACCACGTTGTCGTGACCTGTCAGTTGCCGACCGAGACCGTCGAACTCGCGATGAGCCCCTCGTCGCTGATGGGACTGCAGTCCTGGCTCGAGTCCGGCCCACCGCGCCCACCCGTTGCGATGTGAGCCGCTAGTCCGGGCGAGAATGGGGCCATGACGGTCGCCGATTCTCGGGTCCTGGCGGCTCGAAACGCGGTCGCCGTCTCGTTCGTGCTCAACGGATTCTGCTTCTCCTCCTGGGCTGCTCGGATCCCCGAGGTCCGGACCGAGTTGTCCCTCAGCAACGGGCGTCTGGGCCTGCTGTTGTTGTGCATCGCCGCAGGCTCGCTGCTCGCCTTGCCGACGACCGGCGGCGCGATCCAGCGCTGGGGGACCTTGGCGCTGATGCGTGGCGGTGGAGTGATGGCCGCGCTCGGCATGTGCGTGGCCGCGCTGGGGGTGGCTCCTGCCGGCTCGGCGACCCTCGCCGCGGTGGGGCTTTTCGGCTATGGGCTCGGCATCGGCGTCTGGGACGTCGCGATGAACGTCGAGGGCGCCGACGTCGAACGCCGGCTCGGACGCACGGTGATGCCGCGGTTTCATGCCGGGTTCAGCTTCGGCACCATGGCCGGTGCTGGGCTGGGCGCCCTGACGGTCGCCGTCGGCGTACCCCTGACGGTGCACTTGATCGTCGTGGTCCTGGCGTCCTTGGCGTATCTGACGTGGAGCTCGTCCAGCTTCCTGCCTCTCCTGCAGGATGCGAGCGAGGGCAACGGGTCGGCGTGGGGGGCTTGGCTGGAGCCGCGCACCCTGTTGCTGGGGGTGATGGTGCTCGCCCTGGCCGTCACCGAGGGGACGGCCAACGACTGGCTCGCCGTCGCGTTGGTGGACGGCTACGACACCGCGCACTGGGTGGGAGTCGCCGGCTTCGCCTTGTTCGTGACAGCCATGACCGCAGGCCGGCTCCTGGGTCCGGTGTTCCTGGATCGGTTCGGTCCGGCCAGCGTGCTCTTGGCGACGATGGTCGTGGCGATCGTCGGCGTGCTGCTCATCGTTTACGGCGGCAACCTCGTCGTCGTGGCGTTGGGCATCGGCCTCTGGGGGATCGGGGCATCACTCGGCTTCCCGGTCGGCATGAGTGCAGCCGGCTCGGACCCCGTGCATGCGGCAGCCCGAGTCAGCGTCGTCTCGACGATCGGGTACGCCGCGTTCCTGGCCGGCCCGCCCCTGTTGGGCTTCGTTGCAGATCGGGTGGGCACGCTACATGCGCTGCTCGTCGTCGCCGCCTTGTTGGTGCCGGCGATGGTGTTGGTGCCGGCCGCTCGCCGTCAACAGCAGGTCGTGCCGGCGCGCTGACTCGGGTCAGCCGGTCTATCTGCGTCGGTGGTAGCGGATGTCGCCGTTGGTGGTGGTGGTGTGGTGGTAGGTGGGGTCGTGGGTGCGTTGGTGGTGGTAGTGGCACAGCAGGATTC
>JAKFXV010000120.1 GCA_021731205.1 Nocardioides sp.
GTAGTGCTCAGGATCGCGCTGATAGAGCGCGGCCGACGAACCGTCGTTCATCGACACGATCACCGAGTCGTAGTTGGCCAGGCGATACCACTTGGCGTCCATCGCGGTGAGCTCGGCCTCCGGGAACTCCCGCGACAACGCGCGTGGCGCCCGGAACTGGCGGATGGGCGCGAGTGCGGCAGTGAGCAGCTGCGCCGCCCGACTGGGCACCTCGACGCCGTCCTTGCCACGCCGCGGAGGTTTCTCTCGACGCACGGGCGGAAAGGCGTCGTGATCTGCCTGGAGCTGCGCGTCGATGAACTGCTTGCGGAACGCGTTGACCTCGCCGAGCTTGGTCGGCAGGTCGGCGTGCAACTGGCCTGGTCCTGCGAACACGTCGAGCAACGCCTGATGCCGGATCTCGACGGTGGAGTACTGCAACGACACCAGGAACTTGATCTGCTGATTGAAGCTCTCGCGCACCATCCGCCCACCGCGTTCGTACGACGAGTGCAGCAGCGCAGCCACGAACCGGTTGCGCTGGTGGAAGTACGCCTGCCAGTCGACGGCGTCGTTCTTGTCGCTCCAGGGCACGTGCCAGACCGCAGCGCCTGGGAAGCTCACCGTCGGATAGCCGGCCGCCTTCGCCCGCAGCCCGAACTCGCTGTCGTCCCACTTGATGAACAACGGCAGGGACAGCCCGACATCCTCCAGCACCCGGCGCGGGATCAGACACATGAACCAGCCGTTGAAGTCGACGTCGACGCGCTTGTGCAGCCAGCGGGCCGAGCGGATGTTGCGGGCCGCGAGGTCCCAATCCTGGAACGTGTCGAGCGGGGACATCCACCAAAAGCGCCACGGGTGCACGATCTCGCCGAGGCTGTGCAGCCGGGAGCGGGAGTAGATGCTGAACATGTGGCCACCGACGATCGTCGGTCGCCGAGCCAGGTCGCCGAAGGTGATCGCCCTGATAATGCCCTCGGGCTCGCAGACCACGTCGTCGTCCATGCACATGAGGTACGTCGCCGTGCCCTTGCGCACCGACTCGAGCTGTCCCCGGGCATAGCCGCCCGAGCCACCGAGATTGCCCTGCTCGATCACCCTGAGCAGCCCGCCGAGGGCGGCCTCGGCCGCCGGGAACACCGGGGACTCGGTCACCTTTTGAGTGCCCTGCTCCATCACCAGGACCTGGTCGAGGTAGGGCCGCAACTGCTCGTCGGCGCCGATCTGCTGGAGCAGATTGGCGCAGAAGTCCGGGCGGTTCATCGTGGTGATCGCGATGTCGACGGTGCCGTGTCCGGCCCGGTCCTCGGGCACCAGGGCCGTCCACTCGGCGGACTCCACGACGGCGTCCTCATCGCCCGCGACGACGTCGTACCAGTACCAACCGCCGTCGACGAACGGCACCAGCGAGAGCTCGAAGGCGAACACCCCCTTGGCCTCGGTGCCCAGTGACGCGGCGTCGACGCGCTGCGAGCGACCATTGGCCATCGACTTGTAGACGGTCACGCTCGCACCGGCTCCCGCCAAGGTGACGGTCAGGGTGACGTCGCGCACGACCGTCCAGCGCCGCCAGTACGACGCCGGGAACGCGTTGAAGTAGGTGCCGAACGACAGCCGCTCTCCCTGGTTGACTCGCAGCGCGGTGCGGGACTCGATCTGGTCGGGATGGATGGCTGCGCCGGTCGAGGTGGATTGACGGATCGCGGCGTTGTTGAGGTCCTTGGCTGCGCGGCTCCCGCCGATGTCGTAGCGATCGGCGTCCAGGCGCGCCTCTTCCGGGTCGACGTACAACGCGAAGACGTCGGTGTCCCGGTCGATCGGCAGGATCTGGCGCTGCAGCAACTTCCGCACGGCCATCAGGCCACTCCTCCGCTCTGCGCAGCCGCCGGCACCAGCGGCGTGCCGTCGACGAAGTGCGGGGTCAAGACGTTGTCGAACATCGAGAGTGCGGACCCGATCGCCATGTGCATGTCGAGGTACTGATAGGTGCCGAGCCGACCGCCGAAGAGTACGCCGAACCGCTCGCCCTCGGCCCGGGCCAACTCCCGGTAGCGCAGCAGCTTCTCGCGGTCCTCGGCGGTGTTGATCGGGTAGTACGGCTCGTCGCCCTCCTCGGCGAACCGGCTGTACTCGTGGACGATCACGGTCTTTCCCGGCAGGTGCGTCCGCTCCGGGTGGAAGTGCTTGAACTCGTGGATCCGAGTGAATGGGACGTCGGCGTCGTTGTAGTTCATCACCGAGGTTCCTTGGAAGTCGTCGACGTCGACGACGCTCGGCTGCAGATCGACCGTGCGCCACGACAGTCGTCCGGCAGCGTGATCGAAGTACTCGTCGATCGGTCCGGTGAACACGATCGGAACCACCCCGCGAAACTCAGCGGCGAGACCGTTCGCCGGGTCGAGGAAGTCGGTCTCGGTGCGAACCTCGATAGTGGGGTGATCAGCCATGGCCGTCAGCCAGGCCGTGTAGCCATCGACCGGCAACCCCTCGTAGGTGTCGTTGAAGTAGCGGTTGTTGAAGGTGTAGCGCACCGGCAGCCGGGTGATGATGTCGGCGCTGAGATCCTTGGGATCGGTCTGCCACTGCTTGGCCGTGTAGCCCTTGACGAAGGCTTCGTACAACGGTCGCCCGATCAGCGAGATCGCCTTCTCCTCGAGGTTCGTGGCGTCCTCGGTGGCGATCTCGGCGGCCTGCGATGCGATCAGCGCACGGGCCTCGTCGGGGGTGTGGTTCTTGCCGAAGAACTGGTTGATCAGTCCCAGGTTCATCGGGAAGGAGTAGACCTCCCCTTGGTACTGCGCGAACACCCGGTGTTGGTAGTTGGTGAACGAGGTGAACCGGTTGGCGTACTCCCACACTCGCTGGTTGGAGGTGTGGAAGAGATGGGCGCCGTAGACGTGGACCTCGATTCCGGTCTCCGGCTCTTTCTCGCTGTAGGCGTTGCCGCCGAGGTGGTGCCGTCGCTCGAGCACCAGCACCTTGAGCCCCAACTCGGCGGCACATCGCTCGGCGATGGTCAGGCCGAAGAAACCGGAGCCGACCACAACGAGGTCGGGGCCTGCTGATGTCACGGTTCGGGACTCCTGGAGGTTGTTGAGCGGCCGTCAGTCTATCGGCCCGGTGGGGTGCGCAGGCCGCGCGCCTCTCGGATGGCCTGCAGCGCGTTGCGGGCCTCACGCCGACCGTCCCTGCGCAGCGGGCTGAGCGCCACCACGCCTGCCGTGACGGCGTACGGCTTGGCGCGCACCAGCGCGTTCTCCCCGTGTCGGAAGTGCACCACGAACAGATTGCGGTACATGAACTTGCCCTTCCAGGAGCCGAGGTCGTGTTGTTGGTCGAAGTCCAGCTGTCTGACCAACACGGCATCCCGCACGGCGTGGATCGAGAAGCCCGCGCGACGAGCCCTGATCGCGAAGTCCGCATCGTCATAGAAGATGAAGTACGCCGGATCCGGCAACCCGATCCGATCGATCACCTCGCGATGGACCAGGAACCCCTCGAAGGCGACCACCTCGAGTGGGACCAGGTCGGGCATCTCAGCGCGAGTCCGGAAGGTGCTGTCGACGCTTGCGCGCTTGGGACGTAGCGCCAACGGGTTGCGCAGGTCGAAGCGCAGGGCCGACTTCTCGACCAGGTTTCCGCTGCGGTCCTCACGCACCGCCATCAGGCAGGGCAGGTCGTGCCGGAGCAGCACCTCCAGGCAGTCCGATGCCGGGACCACGTCGTCATCCATCAGCCAGATCCGGTCGAAGCCCTGCGCGTGGGCCTCGGCAACCCCACGGTGGAAGCCACCCGCACCGCCCAGGTTCTCGGCGTTGTGGATCGCCTGCAACGGTAGGTCCTCGCGCTCCACGAGCACGCTCCGCGTGTGATCGGTGCTCGCGTTGTCGACCACGATGACGGCATCGGGAGCCCGGGTCTGCGCAGCCAGCCCATCGAGCATTCGCACCAACAGATCGGCCCGGTTGAAGGTGACCACCACCACCGCGACCCGTTCGGCCGGGGTCACCGGAGGTACCTGCGATGACCGGTGAAGTCCCCGCGCAGGCCCGCCCACATGGCCCGTGCGGACAGGGCCAGGCGTCCGGGGGTCGGCCGGGTGAAGGTGTAGAACCACGCAGTCTTCGCCACGAACGCGAACGCGTGCGGCCAGCCGTAGAACTCCTTGAGGTTCACGAGGTTGTTGCGCGCCATGCAGTAGTGCTTCAGGTCACTCGGGCTGTGGTTGTACGTCGTCCGCCGGAACGCCATGGGCGTCCCGAGGTCGTCTGTGGCCGGGTGGAGAAAGCGGGCTCCGACGACGGTCCCGACGCGGGCGCCGGCCGCTCGGGCTCGCCAGAGGTACTCAACGTCGTCACCCCAGATGAAGAACTCCTCGCGCACCGACCCGATCCGCTGGACGAGCTCACGGGTGACCAGCACGCCGTTGAACGGGATCACCACCTCCTGGATGACCCCGTCGCGCGCGGCGGCGTCGACCTCGCCCAGTGCGTGGACGACCGTGGCAGTGCCGGGCAGGCGGATCGGGAAGCACAGCCGGGTCGGATCCTGCTCGGCCAGGACCACCGGACCCCAGAAGTCGAACTCGTCCTCATGGGCCAACAGAGTGCTCAGGCAGTCGCGCTCCGGAATCCCGTCGTCGTCCATCAGCCAGATCAGGTCGGCGTCGCGCGCCAGGGCCCAGTCGAGCCCGGCGCGGAATCCGCCCGCGCCACCGGTGTTCGTC
>JAKFXV010000245.1 GCA_021731205.1 Nocardioides sp.
TCTCGCAGCCGCTGCCGCGGGTTGGATCCGCGAGTATCGCTTCGGGACGTGGCAAGGCGACCCCTATGACGCTCCCGGCCCCGGTTGGCCGCACTCCGGCTCCGGTTGGGCGACCTCGGTGTATCGCGCTCCCCCTGCGCCGACCGTTTAAGAGCGTCCTAAGGCGTCAATAAGTCGTCGCTAACGATCAGCCGATCGACACTGGGCACGGAACCCCTTCGCTAGGTTCGAATTTCCGTCAGCCACCCCCCTCCGCCGACGCCGAAAGAAGTTCGCTTCGATGCCCACACCGATCGCGCTCAGTGCGCGGGACCGTCACTTCGCCGCCCGGTTCACCTACGGGCTGAACCGCAAGACCGCCAAGCAACTCGACAAGTTGGGCGGACCGGAGTGGTTCGAGAAGCAACTCAAACCCGGCAAGGTCAAGGACAAACCCGCCAGCACCATGGCCTCCTGGTTTCCGTCCCTCGGCTACACCCCGTCGCAGTTGTTCGCTCGCGACCGGGCCGGCACCGTCCGCGGCTGGGAGGTGATGCAGGACCTCGGTCGTTGGACGATGATGCGCCGGATCCACAGCAATCGTCAGGTCCACGAGGTGATGGTGGAGTTCTGGTCGAACCTGCTGCATGTGCCGATCGAGACGGACAACGCGTGGATGTTCCGGGTGTCGTATGACCAGATGATCCGGAAGTACGCCCTCAAGCGCTTCGACAAGATGCTGATCGCAGCCACCACCCATGGGGCGATGGGGATGTTCCTCAACAACGCGAGCTCGACCAAGTTCGCACCCAACGAGAACCTCGGTCGTGAAGTGCTCGAGCTGCACTCGGTGGGGATCGGTCACTACACGGAGACCGACGTGCTCAACTCCAGCCGAATTCTCACCGGCTATCGAGTGGACACCTGGCCCACGTTGTATCAGCGCTACGAGACCGAAGATCACTACACCGGCCGGATCCGGGTGATGGACTTCGTCGCGTCGAACACCAGCGCCGACGGCCGCGCCGCGACCGAGGCATACCTGCGCTACCTCGCCCACCATCCTGCGACGGCGAAGCGGATCGCGCGGCGGCTGTGCGTCAGGTTCGTCAACGACGACCCCTCGCCCGATCTGGTGCGTGCGGTCGCTCGGGCGTACACCCGGAACAACACCTCGATCAAGCCGACCTTGCGAGCGATGGTCGAACACCCCCAGTTCGCGAAGCACAAGCTGGACAAGGTGCGCACGCCGATGGAGGACAGCATGAGCACGGTTCGTGCGCTGTCCCCGAAGATCAAGCGCCCCCGCTCCGGTGGTGCCGGTGACAGCGACTTCGCCAATGCTTTCCTCTGGGTGGCGAGAATCGCCGGCCAGGCGCCGTACGACTGGCCCGGCCCGGACGGATACCCCGAGACCAATCCGCCGTGGAGCAGCGCCGGACGCGTGCTGGACTCGATGAGTTTCCACCGCGGGTTGGTTGCCGGCTGGTGGCCCTCGGAAGGCGTCGCATACCGCGAACACACCTACTGGCTTCCAGCGCTTCCGGCGACGTTCAACGACGTGGTCAACCATGCAAGCAAACTTCTGCACGGCCGCAAGGCGCGCAAACGGGTCCGCAAGGCGGCCTCGATCAGAACCGGCATCGCCGGCGACCGGCGTGTCACCATCGACGACCTGTCGGAAGTGCGCGTCATGCAGATCCTGTTGAGCCTGCTCGACTCCCCGACCCAGCTGAAGCGGTGACCAGCATGAGCCCCCAGATGACTTCGCCCGCTCCAGCCACGGTCTGCGGCTGCCCCGACTACATGCTGTCGCGCCGCCGCCTGCTCGCCACCGCGGCCGCCGGGGCGGGCACCCTCGCCGGCGCCTCACTGATCGGGGACGCCTTCCAACAGGTGGCGTACGGCGCGACGACCGGCGGCAACGTCGTCGTCGTCTTGTCGCTGCGCGGCGGCTCGGACGGACTCTCGATCGTGGTCCCGACGGGGGCCGGGGACACGGCCGCGATGAACACCCTTCGCCCGGACCTCACGATCGACCCGCTCACGATGCCGTTCGGCGACGCCAACTTCGGCTTCCACCCCGCCTTGGCTCCGCTGCAACCGATGTGGGACGCCGGCACGTTCGGCGCCGTCCACGGGGTCGGCCTGCCGATGTCCAACCGCAGCCACTTCGACGCGATGAACGACATGGAGGACGCCGATCCCGGGTCCACCGCCCGGGTCGGGTGGATCAACCGGATGATCGGCTCGTCCGCGCTGCCCGAGGAGCATATGGAACTGGGCAGCTCGATGATCCCGCTGCAGCTCTCGGGTCCCAACCCCTCCCTAGCCGTCGGTTCGGTGAACGAACTGGTGCTGCCGTCGCTGTGGGCCGACCAGCGCCTCGACGCCTCGCTGACGAAGGCGTGGGGTGGCAAGGGGACCATCAACAAGAGCGCCCGGCGCGCCATCGCCACCACGCGGCGGCTCCGGACCCTGGCCAACACCAACATCGATGCGGCGATCACCGCCGGCGGCTACCCGGAGGGGTCGCTGCAACGGGTGCTCGCGAACACCGCGGCCCTGATCAAGGCCGACGTCGGAGCCCGCGTCGTCACGGTCGACTACGGCAACTGGGACATGCACGAAGGCCTGGGCGCCCCGACCCCCGGGAACTGGATGTACGACCACCTCGACCATCTGGCCAACTCGCTGGTCGCGTTCTTCGCGGACCTGGGGACCCACGCCAGCCGCGTCACCCTCGTGACGCTCAGCGAGTTCGGTCGTCGGGTCCGCCAGAACGGAGACGGATCGAACGCCGGAACAGATCACGGCTACGGCAACGCAGTGCTGATGTTCGGCGCCGGAGTCAACGGGGGACAGGTCAACGGCTACAGCCGGTGGCGCACGCTCAGCGCGCTCGACGACGGTGACGTCGCCCTGTCCTGGGACTACCGCAGCGTGATGTGGGAAGTGATGCGGCACCGGTTCCCCGAGATCTCGAGCAAGAAGTCCACGATCTTCCCGGGCCTGGGCACCGAAACCATCGGTTCCATGACGCCCTGAAGGGCGGCGCTGTCATGACCTGCGCGACTCGCCGAATTTTCGTATCCGATGAAACCGATCGAACGTCGGTGGCCCGATATCGTCAGCCGCAAGCGACGTCGGCGAGACACGGCTGTGCTGGCCTCCTGGTGAGGCCCCAACCGAAGTGCGACGTACGCCAAGAGTCGGCGGATCCGCCCCCCCGGTCCGCCGACTCGCCCCACTCCCAGGATCGTCGATGACGCGCCGCGCAACTCGTCTGGCGATTCTGCTCCTGCTGTGGGTAGGACTGCTGGGGACGGCGCTGGTGCTACTCGACGAGCCGGCCGACAGTGCCACGGCGCCACTGTGCTTCGGTAAACCGGCCACGATGATCGTCAGCGGCGTCGAGTTGTTCCGCGGGACGACGGGGCCCGACGTGATCGTGGCGTTCGACGGCGCCGAGGTGGAGGGGCTTGCCGGCGACGACCGGATCTGCGGGGCGGCGCGTGCGTTCGGCGGCCCCGGCGACGACCGGATCGGCTACTCCGGGCCGGCACGACGCGTGTTGGACCTCTGGGGCGGCCCAGGCGACGACCTGCTCCGGCTGCGCTCGGCCGCCTTCGGGGACATGGTGGGCGGGCGCGGTGACGACGTCATCATGGGCGCACGCGGCAGTCAGTCCCTTGGCGGTGGCCCCGGTCGCGATCGGCTGCTTGCGCGCCGCGGCGCGGATGAACTCCACGGTGGACATGGCGCAGACCTCCTGCGCGGTGGACACGGCGCAGACCAGCTGCGCGGTGGACACGGCGCAGACGAACTGCGAGGTGGCAGCGGCGTCGACACCGGCCGGGGCGGCGCCGGTGTCGACCGCTGCTTCGCGGTCGAGACGATCCTCTGCTGACTACCAGATCCGGACGCGGTCGGCCGGATCCAGCCACAGCTCGTCGGTCTGTGTGGTGCCGAATGCGGCGTGGAACTCGTCAAGATTGCGCACGATGTTGGCCCTGAACTCCGGAGGGCTGTGCGGGTCGATAGTGAGGTACTGACGCTCCTGCTCGGGGCGCCGCTTGGTGCGCCAGATGTAGCCCCAGTTGAGAAACAGTCGTCGGCTGTCGTCGGCCGACACCTCGCCCCCTCGGGAGATCACGTAGGCGCGGTGCCCGATGGTGAGGCCGCCGAGATCGCCGATGTTCTCGCCGACCGTCAAGGCACCGTTGACGCGCTCGCCCGGAAGCCCGCGCGGTTCGAAGGCGTCGTACTGCTCGATCAGAGCCTGGGCCTTGACCTGGAACGCGGCCTTGTCCTCGGCAGTCCACCAGTCGTTCAGGTTGCCGGCCCCGTCGAACTGGGCCCCCTGATCGTCGAAGCCGTGCCCGATCTCGTGGCCGATCACCGCACCGATCCCACCGTAGTTCTCGGCACTATCGGCGTCGGGTGCGAAGAACGGCTTCTGCAGGATCCCGGCCGGGAAGCAGATCTCGTTGGTGCCCGGGTTGTAGTAGGCGTTGACGGTCTGCGGCAGCATGAACCACTCGTCGCGGTCGACCGGTGAGCCGATCTTGGCGAGCTCGCGGTCGGTCTCGAAGGCCGCCGCGGCGGCGACGTTCCCCAGCAGGTCGCCCGGATCCACCGTCAGGGCCGAGTAGTCGCGGAAGGTGTCTGGGTACCCGATCTTGGGACGAAACGTGTCGAGCTTCTCGA